>NZ_LSSO01000184.1:0-57961 GCF_001645205.1 Brevibacillus sp. SKDU10
AAATCATTTATACACAGAAAACCCCCCTAGGAAGCCCTAGAGGGTTATTGCTATTTAAACAACTTACCAATACCTTAAATATATCAAACGTAGTCCTGTTGTAAACTTTATTATAAGCATGCCTCTTAGGGTTTCTGAGCCATCCCCAACCTCTTGGCATCTTCAATCCAGCTCGATGTACTAACTGTCTTTTTAGGCTTGTCCTAGTTGCTATACGCTTCTTTAAACTTGGTTTCCGCATTCCAAACTTCATAGTAACCCCCTTTTTATTTTGATTTAGTAGGCAAAGATAATGCGAAAGCTCTCTGACTGAAATTAGACTGGAGGGCTATATAAAATACTTTCTATGAAATTAATAAAAGCTCTATCTTATTTTCAGTGACTATCTTTCGTTAATATAAAAAATTGATATATTACCAAAAAATTCATTATTTATAATTTACTTATTTTAAAATTAGTGGTATATTTTTACTGTAATTATATTAATTAAATGGAGGTTATTCTATGAAAAAATTTGCTCCAGTGTTAGCTGCTGTTGCTGTTTTGTTGTCAGTCGCTCCTGCATCTTCGTTTGCTGCTCATCAGGTTTCAGAAGTTCAAAAAGCTCAAAAAAATTACACTTTGGAAATTAAGACCTCTGAATCTACAGATGCGGGAACTGACTCAAATATTAAAGTTACTATCAGGGGATCGAAAGGTTCTTTTACGAAAGAGTTAAATGGTACTTTTGAACAAGGAGATCTTGAAACGTTCTATCTTTCTGGAACAGATGTTGGGGAAATTCGGTCCCTAACTTTGATTAGTGATGGAAAAGGTTGGAAATCTGATTGGGAAGTGGAATATGTCATACTTAATGGTCTAAAGAAAACGGTTAATTCTTGGGTAAGCCTTAAGGGAAAAGCAGGTAGTTTAGATATTCCTTTATCAAATAAATAAGTCATAAAAAAACAGAAAAGCTCTCCGGCGGAAATTAAACCGTTGGAGGGCTTTTCTGTTTTTTTATCTAACTTATTATGTTTCTCTTAAAAAAAGTAGGGTTTCCCTTATCTGTATCTGCCTGGATTGCGAAAATCATAGTTGATTACATTAATTTTTTTGGTTGTTTTTGGGTTTTCGATAAAACTAATAGTCGCATCATCCTCGTTGTATATCCATATATCCCCAGATTGTGTTGTTGAAATGTGGACTCGTGATTCCTTAGAATCCTTAACATAAACCGTTTTATCTACTGGGTTAACGTGTAAAAATAAATACCAAGTGGCAATCAATGCTAAATATAATAACAATACCAAGCCAAGTAGAGAATAAAGTGAAGGTTTCTTCTCCATATGTATCGCCCTCCCTAAATAGTTAATTGATTCCATAATAACAAAATTAAGAAAAATCAAAAATGCGCCAGAAGGCGCATTCTCTTTATTATTTATAGTCCTGAGACCATTGTAACCATCTTGTGGGCTTCTTAAAATTACCTTTGTGAGTAGCAACTATATTATCAGTAAAGCGATTTCTCTCGTCCATTGTCCACGTGCCTTCGTCATAAAAGCCAGTCCAGTAAAAGACACGAGTGTTATATGCAGAGCCTTCTGAAGGTCCTTTGAATTCTTCTTGTACAGTGAACTCTTTGGAAACTTCTACCCCAATTTGTGATTCAACTTCACTAGCTGCTGATGCTGGAGTATTTGCTCCTGCTGTAACGCTTGACTTTATTCTAGTTTGGGAACTTACCTTACTTGCTTCTTTTGAAGTAAGGGTTATTGTTTGGCCTCTCGCCACCGAAATAATTTGTATTGCTTGGGTTGGTTGATCGCTTCGAGTCGTTCTTAACACAGGAGAATCATAATAAGTAAACACTCCTTGAGGAGCGATCTCGCTTGGGGTGGTGTTGCTTTTGGGAGTAGACCGGGGAGTAGAATTTTCAGCTTCAAACACATCATGAATGGTAATCTCAGAAGCATCACCCGCTTGCTTTACAATTGCATTAATTTCTTCTTCAGAAACTTTACCGCGGAGGTCATCAGGGATATTTACTCGAATGTCTTGATTATTTTCCCCTTTTAGTTCTACTGCGGGGTTGGATTCTGCATAAGCACTAGTAGGAAGTGAAATAGAGAGAAGACTAAGCACACTCATAGCTGTAACTACAGTAGTTGCAAACTTCTTCATAAACGTATTACCTCCATATTTAATTTTCCAAAATCAAGAATATATTACAAAATATGGATTTTAATGTATATCGGACTAAAGTACCAATTCTAACCATTGTATAATCTCCTCATCATCTAATAAAATAAGAACATATATTCGTATTTAAGGAGATGTTTTGATGGCTAGCAAAATTCTTGATCCACTTGTAACGAAATTCATCTTGCCAGAACATGCAGAAATGTTACGTCAGTATCACGAGGATAAGAAACTGATCGAGAAACCGATCATTGAAGAGGATGAGTTGTCCGAGTTTTGCTACAGGATATCTGACTCGCGTCAGTATGACTACGCATTAACAATTAGCTGGTGGAAAGAAACAAAAGAGGGCAGAGGAGTAATTGAATCTGCTTGGGGCTGGGTAGAGAAGTTTGATTCAACGTATAAACAAATCAAGTTAAAGAATGATGAGGATTTTTGGTGGATACCTGTAGAGGATGTAGTGGATATTACTACATAATCAGTTTGTGATGAATATAATAAGAAGTAAGTTATTTTTAAGGTTAGTCCGTATATATCTTAGGGAGTTCAATCAGTATAATCGTCACAGCACTCTCATGTCCGCATATCGTCATATTAAAGATCCGAAATTCATGTACTCGATTATTCGGGAAAAAGGAGAGGTTTACAAGGCTCTGAAACAGTTTTTTGGTAAAAAAGAAATAGAGACTTACTAGAAAGAATAAAATTTTCAATAAAACCCCCTGCGGTTAATTATGCTGTATATCCTTATTGTAAAGGGAACAGAGATAATCCACCAGAAGGGGATTTTTTGTGATATATAATCTGTTTACATTGCTTGAATGTAAACCCGTGGTTAATTTTGATAAATTAACGGTTAAACTAACATAGTGGTTGCGAAAATGAAATTAATTTGACAAATAAGCATTCCTTTTGCTAGAGCATATCACTATCATTTGGGACAAAAAAAGAGACTGTTCCATCATAGAAGGAAGGTCTCTTTTTTCTTTACCTATTCTATAGAAAAGTCAGTCGTGGCTTCTATGAAAATACCATTGTGTGTACTACGATTGAGCATCTCTAAAGTATATTTTTTTCCCTTTTTTACATCCCATGTAGTGGAGGCAGTTCCATTTTTTTTCACATTAAATACCTTACCAACCTGATTTCCAGTATCATCCCAGAGGGTATATTTAATATGGGTTATAGAACCGTCGGATGACTGATCTACGGTAAGAGTCAAGGTATTACTGGAAGCTCTAAAAGTAGGTGTCTCATATTTCTTTTCTGGTTTTAATGTTCGGCTGTCACTAATAATAGAAGCTACTGCTACAGCAGTATTTTCAGATTGAATTTCCATTGCGATTGCGGGGGTAGCCGATACTAGTAAAGCAAGTACTGAAGCAATGCCAACTAATTTTTTCATTACCAATTCACTCCTTGATATGTATTTTATTTACAATTGTATATTATAAAAATATTCTGAATTTGTCTATAATATTTTGAATTTTTTCGGCAACTTTAGTGAAGAGCACAATTACCCCTGCGCTATAAATAAACAATTGAACTGTTATGCTGCTATAGTCTTCCATTGTTAATGATTTAAATCTTGCAAGGATAAATAGGTTGGTGGAGTGCCGTTCCTACCTTTGCAGCTACTGAGATCAATACTGTAAAAGTAACAAAATCTCAAGAAGACTTGATTGAACTTAAAATAGCTAATTTTTTAGGTTCGATACAGAGTTTAATTAATTTACTCGATAGTTCATATTGGATAACCTTACATTTACATGACAGAATTGTAAGAGTTCTATGTCTCAATTTGAAACCATTTTGTAAACCAAAGACAATGTGAATTTTTAACCGATACCTGTTGAAGAATGTGGTAGTGTGGAGAAAAATAAGTACCACTTTTTGATAGTTAGTTATAAATAAACGAGCAAATTGTTACGAAAAAACTCAGTATCATATGCTATTAGTTTTTAGAGGTGAAAATTTTATTTTGAAAGGTAAAGGTTAGTCACTCTGGGATGCTAGAGGATGTCAAATAGGCCTGTCTAAGTAACTGACAGGCCTATGTCTAATAAAATTATGCTTTAAATATTTAAAAACTACTAGTTTATGATAGAGGTGTTCAGTAAAACTTAATAAACAAGCAGATATAAAGTAAATTTTACAGTGTGTGGCATTAAGTAATTTAATCGACTATCCAATAATGAATGTGAGCAACAGACATTTGAGACACGCCTCTTGCATAAACTTAGAGAAATACATATGTTGGGGAGGATTCATTGGATGGCGGATGCATTTGTAATTAGATCACTTGAGGAAGTTCGTTTTTGGTCTAGGATAATGAAGGAACATTCGCTTTTTTTGAAGCTAGGTTTTAATTGTGACGATACCCAGTTAATCAATGAAGCTGAGTATTTTTACCATATATTCGAAGATATAGAAGCTCAAGCCCTTTCCTTATCAGAAGATACCGACCCCCAATATATATGTCAGTTCAATGCTCAAATTCTTCCTTATGTTAATCAAATTTGGGCTTTCAAAAGAAGGGTATTAGGTTTGATCATCTCCTGTCAAATTGGAGGTAATAACTTTCCATTATTAGTGGATCATGTTAGCCGAGAAGCTGCTTACTTTGCGAGGCGTTTGGAACAATTAAACACCGGAACCCTAGATCCTTTGCCGGATGCCATTATTAATGAAAATGTCTTCTTTCTTAAAATTATGGCTGATCATGCTAAATTCATTAATCACTTACTAGATCCTTCTGAAAGGAAATTGGTTGAGCAAGCTCGTGACTTTAGCCACGACTTTGATCAACTTCTATACCAAGCCATTGATTTAGATTCCATGAGTCCCCAATCTCAAACTGTTCCGTTACTATCGCAGTTTGTTGATCAGAATAGAGTGTCTGTCCGTCAACTCCGTGATTTTAAAAAAACTGCTCGCGATCTAATCGAAGCTTGTCGAATCAAGAGCATTATTCCTCCTCTTCTTGCCGATCATGTTTTTAGAGAGGCATCACATTTTCTTGAAATTTTAGATGCATTTGAAGAGGTATTAGAAGGGGCAACAAAACGGAGTAAACAAAGAAGAAGTACTCCTGAATCCGAGTGTTAGTCAAGAACCTATGTATTTAAAAGCTCACAAATGATTGTGAGCTTTTTTTGCTCACTTCTTGATTAGATTCCAAATGTGAATGAATATCATACTACTTGGCAAATCATGTCCCCATGTTTAAGGGATTTCATTTTCTGTTGCTCCTTTGTAATGATGGGTGTGAGGGCGTCTTCCGTTTACTGTTGTATACCCTTCAAAGTAATGAATATGTCCTCCACGCCGTAGTTGGATTGCAGGGCCGGTTGTACCTTCAATTACATGAGAATGACCATCATCAAATGAAGTAATCGTATAATAGCGATGAACGTGAGGAACACCTGTTGGGGCTGGTTCAGTTACCCCAATGTATTGATGATCATGACCATCATTAAATGATGTAGTTCCCGAAAACGGATGACGGTGTACAGGCATACCATTCCAAGAAGTAATATATAATCCATGCGAATGTTCTGCGGAGGAGTCATTTGATTGAAATAGAAAACCTTCAACAGGTATTTTTCTCATTTTAAACCCCCTTCTCCTAGTTAATTACACTGTATGAATGGGGATGGAAATTGACATGGGCATAAGTACCATTTCAGGATAGTTGACCGGATAGAGTTTCAATTTAAAAAACAACTCCATACATTGGCTAGAGGTATGACAAGAAGTCCTAAAAACCGGCAATTATTGATATTGAAAATGATGGAGAGGGTATGGATGCAAATTGCCACCATTAAAATAATCTAGTAAGACATATAGAAGGCGGATAGCATTGTAATATATTGGAGATACATCTGAAGTGATATAATAAAAGATCATTCTTCACATAGCTTCTTAAAAGCGAGGAGTAAAATAAATATGATAAGAATGAACTAACTAGAAGGATAGTAAAAACGTCCGATTATGGGGATTTGATCATATTAATTATCTAAACTTCCCCTTACTCTCCGCGTATGACATACAGCCTGACAATAACGGGGGAGGAGTGATCGACGATAGGTCTTCATTTCCCCAACAGGATTAACGTAGGCTTGCAGATTGTTTATGCCTACTCTGATCCCAACTGCGAGGGGAGCAACAAGTGGTCAAAGAAGGGCTGGTATCAGGTGGATCCGGGGAACACAGTGCAGGTTTGGAGCGGGTGGGCCAACGGTAGAAAATTCTTTTACTACGCTGAGGATACAAGTGGTCTCGGACGTACGTGGTCGGGCGAATTTGTTACCCCAATCCCTTCGAGAGCTTTCGATTGGTGCTGGGACACAGGAAGTACCGACAGCAGAAACCTGGGGTTTAAGAAATTACAGGTCCCTAATCAATTCTTTCGCCCATTTTAGACTATACAATCAATCTACAATAAAAAGAGAGAGGGACAAAGCGCTATTTCTCGAATTTATGAGGAATGGCGTTTTTTAACTTTTGGGATAGCTATCATATTTGGTATTAATAAATAAAGTAGGCCATCTCTATGAAACTATCAGATTGTGCCAGTTGTTATTCTGACTGACAGTAGGAGATTTTGAACTTCGTGGAAGAATTATTCTAATAATAAGCATTTTCTTAGGAACAAGAAAATGCTTTCTAGGGAACAAATGTCATCTTCTGCAATTGTAGGAGTCTATTGCTGATGAAGTTCAACTGTTGCAGCGAAACATTTGTATTAAAAACTAGTAAGGGAACTGCCTAACTAATATTACTTTGGAAGATAGTTCATTCTCAATAGATTCTTCATCTAATATAGCAGGAGCCCCAATTTTTGGATCAACTACTTCCTTTTTAACGGCAGGAACTACCCTTAGACTTGTAAATCCGCAAAGTGCTGGCGGAACAACTTATAATCTTGGCGTGATTAACAATCCATTCCTGCCTTTCTCTCCAACCGTAGCACACCTCTCCATTACACGTATCACAGATTAATAAGGGAAATGTCGATGACCTAATAAAAATGTAGTAGACCGGAAAGTAAGTAAATCAATACGGCTCTCTTCTGGACACATCCAGAGGGAGCTTTTTTGCATGCAAGAGTTGTATGTAAGCGAAGAATCGCTCTCAATCCAAGTACCTATTCTTAGGTATTTTTATATGCTACACTTCCTAGATAGGGATATTATGTTATCGTATCCCAAATGTTTTACTATCGAAGCACACCATTGATTGAGGTGATGTAAATTGTTAGAGCGTTCAATGGAAAATATAAGGGGATTAGAAGCAGGAAAGGGAGTGATTCAAAGGAGAGCTTGAGGTTTAATAGCTCTTCTTAACAAAAAAAGGGGGCTATTCAGATGAACCAATTTAAAAGTATAACCAGCGATGGATTTACATTAAACTATTGTATAAAAGGGTTTGGAAAGCCAGTTCTGGTGGTAGGGAGCAGCATATATTATCCACGTTTATTCTCAGAAAATCTATTTGAAACATTTCAATTTATTTTTTTAGACCATAGGGGATTTGTTAAGCCACCGCGTGCTTTAGAACCAGAAGATTATAAATTGGATAAAATTTTAGATGATATAGAAAGGGTAAGACAGACACTCGAATTGCAGGATTTTATTATACTGGGACATTCAGGACATGCCTTTATGGCCTTAGCGTATGCCCAGAAATATCCAGAAGCTGTTCAGAAAGTTGTCTTACTAAATTCAGCACCTACAAATAGTCAAGAAAGACAGCAGCAAAGCACCGCATTTTTTTATAAAACGGCCAGCTTAAAGAGAAAGCGGCAGTTTGAAGCAGATATCGCATTTTTAGAAAGTGACATCCAAAAAGATCCTGAAAGACGATTTGTCCATATGTGCATTCGCATGGGAGCTCAGAGTTTTTACGATTATACATTTGATGCAGCTTATATGTGGGAGAATGTATATACCAATATGCCAATTATGGACCATCTGTGGGGAGAAGAGTTTGGAAAACGTAATTTAATACAATCGTTGACTGATTTCAAAAAACCAGTATTCATTGGTTTAGGAAGATATGATTACCTGGTTTCTCCCGTTTCACTATGGGACTCACTTGATGACACATATAGGAACATGAAGAAAGTGATTTTTGAGCATAGTGGGCATAATCCTATGTTTGAAGAACCACAGCTATTTGATAAAACCTTAATGGAATGGATGAATGAGGACAAGTAGGTTCCTTGGTTCTTTTTTTCAAAAGGCCGTTTCTTTGCTTTCAAGGAAACGGCCTTTTTTGATAACCTTACTCCATTCAACACAATCAAAACCTTATGTTTATTCCATACTCATATAGAGATTACTTATTTTTTGAAAATATGCCGTGCATAGTTATATAGGAAGGCAGCAGCTTCTTGGCGAAGTAGAGGTTCCTTAGCCTTATAGTCAATCAAGCTTTTGGAGGAAATAACCTCAGGTCCGTATAGACCATGAAATGCTACATATTGAACGGCTTGAGTAGCCCAAGGATCAATGGCGCCTTTAAGGTTAACATTAACAGGCTGAGCATTCAGTAATGATTTGGACACCTCAAATAAAATAACGGCCGCTTCCTGTCTTGTAATAGGACGATTGGGTTCAAATTTAGTAGTAGAGGTTCCTTTTAACACATCTGCTTCTACAAGAGCTTGAATTTCTTTTACGTATGGACTCTTTTTAGAGTCTATAAATGTCACAGGATTAGTAGAGGCACGAACCCCAATAAGCCGCACTAAATCACCTGCAAATTCGGCTCTTGTAATAGGGGATAAAGGACGGAAGGCATGATTCGAATCTCCTCGGAGCACGCCAAAGTCTTGAACGCCATTGATATATGCGGCATATGGGTGTGACTGAGGAACATCGGAAAAATGCTTAGAGGGAGAAATTTTTTGAGCCATACTGACCATATTATGATATTGCAAATAGCCTATGCTGCCATCAGCGGATTCCTTAAAGGCTAAAAAGGTGCCTTTTTCGTCCTTGAACAGCAATGGATCGATCTGGCGAAGAATATTTTTCCCCATTGGATCTTCTGCTATTAGCTGTCCTTGTGAGGTTGCTGTAATTTTAGTGAGCCAAGGATTTATCCGCAAATCCCGATAGGTACCCTCAAAGCGTTTCAATTGTTGAGGAGAGGATGTCATATAGGTCTGTTTTTTCTCAGGTATAGGGTAATAGTGATTCATGAAAGCTTTAAATAACTCCTCGCGAAACTCCTTATCTTTATTGAAAATAATAAACCCACCAACCTTATGCTCTGGCAACAGCCACATCCAAGAATGGAACCCGGGTATATCTCCACCTTTGCCTATAACAAATTGATTATTGTGACTGGAATGGTAGTATGTTTCAAAGCCGTATGCCATATTTGGAACCTTGGGATGAACGGAATAGTGAATGGTATGCATATTTTGAGCTGTATCCTGTTTCAGGATTGTTCTATCCTCAAACCAACCCTTATTGAGATGAGCCATCATAAAATGGGCCATGTCATGCCCAGTTGAAACCATTCCTCCTTCAGGCTGTTCAATCGGATTGGATAGAAAAACAGGAAATGGTTGATTGCTAGAAGTATAACCAGTTGCTAAATTAGCTTTTAATTGCGGTGTAAGTAAGAAGCTGCTATTTTCCATTTTCAAAGGGTTAAAAATATTTTCGGTCATGTAATGGTTGAAGGATTTACCAGACAACTTCTCCAGAATGTATCCTTGAAGACTAAAGCCAAAGTTATCGTAGCGGAATGCTTCTCCTGGTTTACGGACAATACTAGGCATATTCTCTTTCACGTATTTATCCAACGAGATCGGCGGGATACTACGGTGATGGATAGATTCCAGCTTATCTGTAAAATCAAAGCCTGCTGTGTTGGTTAATAGGTGCTTCATTGTTAGTTTGTCATTGGTTTTATTGTTTAGCGTTATGTCCCCAAGATAGGTTTGTATGTCCTCATCTAAATCGAGCTTTCCTTGTTCTACTAACTGCATAATTCCTGTAGATGTAAAAACTTTAGAAATAGAAGCTAGCGGAAAAATGGTATGGTTTGGATTGACAGCTATTTTTTTTTCTACATCAGAATAACCGTACCCTTTATTCAGCAATATCCTGCCATCTCGGACGATAACAAAAACAGCTCCCGCCAACTGATTTTTAATATGTGATTGATTAAAGAACTGATCTGCAAAATCTTCTACTTCTTTAGGGTCTGTTGGGCCCAAGAGAGGTCCTTTTACAGGTGAACTATAGGTATAAGGTGTGGGAAAAAGAATAGCTATGGTCAGGATTACTACAAACATGAATATACTGTATTTCCTGCTATGCTGCTTAACCATCATACATCTCTCCATTCGATCAGTTTTGTTAGATGCATATGAATTCAACTCGCCTATAAGTGCGATCACTCTCTAGTATTGGAATCATATTGGAAGTCTTGCCTGATTGGATCGCCCTTTTATATAAAAACAGAAAATATGAACAGTACGTACATGATTTACCAACAGCATGTGAAAGAACTTTTTCGCTAGGAAGAGAAAAAGTCCTTTCACATAAATAATTATCGTTTTAATAAAAATATCAGCTTGTTTCTAGCACATGCATATATGGCTCGTCAAACATGGATAACAGTAATTCCCGAGTAGCTGTATGGCGTAATCCACACAGAATAATGCGAATTTCTTTACGCATATTTTCTACCGACATGATTTCGCCTGTGTGGTTTTTCGATAATTTATCCTTTGTGGAATACGTATTCAAATAATGAGCATTTCGTTTCGCCACGATCAGCAATCGACGTTGAATGTCTGGTATCGCATCTGTGAGGGGGGCTTCCATTTCAATATACCCACGAATTTCAGCCAAACGAGCATATGCTTCTCGCCAACGCCATAATTGCTTTTTCTGTTCTCGCTGGTCTGAATCTGGCTCTGGTAAAGATTCTTTGGATATCTGTGAGGCGGTATATGTGCTTGGATGCAGAGCTTCTTGTACTTTTGCAAAATCATTCAAATCTGGTGCCATTAATTCAATGACTTCTCGATAGGCTGGAATATGATTATATGCTCCATTTCGAATTGTCCATCGACAGTGCTGCTTGGTATTTTCTATATGCGGCTGGCAAGGAGGTATCATAGAAAACGTTTTCTCTTCTGTAAGCGGATGACTAGCTACTATTAGTTGGTTAGCAGAGTTTGAGTTATTTGGTGTGTAATTATTTTCTGTTCCTACTTGCATGTAAGCCTTTGTGAACCATTTTAGAGAGCTAGCGGATATCGAAGAAATATCTCCACGTATAACACTAAGGTTATATTCTCTGAATTCAGGGGAGCTGGAACCATTAAATCCATCATGAATCACATGCAGGCTATCTCTTACAGCAACTAATTCGGAAAGTACCTTTTTTTCAAGAGTAACAATCCCCTCTTCCACGTAGGAAAGATAGTTATTTCTTTCATTTTCATTAGCTAAGACATGCGCGTAAAGGTTATAACAAAACAGAATGTGAGCCATTTCATGAAAATAACTTTGATAAGGAAAATTGACGTAGTTCGTTTGGAGAAAATATTGATGATTCTGATAAATTAGATCATTCTCAGGTCGGAAAAGAGAGAGATGGGAGTTGGCTTTGTCTGCAATGTACAGAGTAAGTCCTTCGTTGTAACTGGTAATCCACATAGCCTGATAGGTAGGGCTTAGTAGCAATGCAATCGAATGATTGGTAATACGACCAGAAAGATTAAAAAAATCACTCTGATAATGAGGATAGAAAGACAGCCAGGTCATCCCCAAAGCGAGTGCTTTGTATAACTCAAATTCACTTTCTTTAGCACAACCAACAGTGAATTGATGTAGGGAAGTTAAACATCGCATAAAAGAATGTGAATCGTATGTATAATTTTCAACAAATTGTTTATAGGCAGACTCAAAATCAGCAGGCTCTATCGTCAAAAAAACTTGCAAGCCATCAATCCACAGGTCTCCACCAATAGAGGAATTCATCCATGCTTCATAATCTTGAGTAAGAGAACGAATCTCTTGATATTTTTCGAATAGTTGGCAGTATTGCACGAAATGACCTCCTTTTTATTTTTCGATAGATTAGGAATCAATTCCATAAAGAAGAGCACTCTAAGTAGGTATCCCTATCTAACAGTGTACGATTTCTTACAAACTATTTTAGGTTATAGATCAATAAAGGAAAGTGACAGCTTTTCGTTCTTACATAGCAGGATAAAATGTTACTTTTACTACTTTTTTGTGAGTAATTCCCCTTTCTTAGATAATATATAACAAACATTACAAATATACAGTAAATTAGTGTTTGTTTATGTAGTATATGGTAATATCTGGGTATAGTCAATAGATCATATACAAAAATTCATTGCTAATTTTTGAACGAATCTCGTCCTTCCTTCTCGTAGATAGGACGGGTATTTCGCATGTCATAATTTGAAAACAATATATTATGTTTTTAGATGTTCTGCTAAACTTGTAGTAGTGTGTTTTGGTAATTTTTATGAAAAAAACTTTGGAAGTGTCTCCCTCGTTTTTAGGCTCGACTGCGCTTTTCCCCATCTATTCATTAGGGAATAGTTGCCGGAAAAACGTTTGTCACAGTATTTTTGCAAGGAAAGGTGATTTTAGATGTCCAATCGAGAAGAAGATTCTATCCAAAGAAATGAAACGAACAAGCAGAATACAGAAGAATTTGTAGTAGTAGGGATTGGTGCATCTGCTGGGGGACTAGAGGCGTTGCAGGAATTCTTTGATCATTTACCAGAGACTTCAAACATGGCATTTGTTATTGTCCAACATTTATCGCCACATTATAAAAGCTTTATGGCTGAAT
Organism: Brevibacillus sp. SKDU10; assembly: GCF_001645205.1. Taxonomy (NCBI): domain Bacteria; kingdom Bacillati; phylum Bacillota; class Bacilli; order Caryophanales; family Paenibacillaceae; genus Brevibacillus; species Brevibacillus sp. SKDU10. The sequence continues at coordinate 13,051 of NZ_LSSO01000184.1, forward strand.
TGTTGGAAAAACACACATCCCTTAGGATAAAGCAAGTGACCGATGGTATGAAAATCGAGCCCAACTTCATCTATTTAAATCCACCTAAGAACTATATTCAACTTATCAATGGTCGTTTTTCTTTAACTACGTATCCTGAAGTTTCTGGGATTCATTTACCTATAGATGCCTTTTTGGCATCCTTGGCCACTGAGAAAAAACAACGTGCTATCGCCATCATTCTTTCAGGAACTGGGACAGATGGTTCCAATGGGATAAAGGCTATCCATGAATATGGAGGAATGGTTATGGTACAGGATGGCGAATCGGCCAAGTTTGATGGTATGCCAAGAAGTGCGCTCTCTACGGGAGTAGTAGATTTTATCTGTGCTCCGTTTCAATTAGGAGAGTATCTAGTACAGTATGTAAAACGCTATGTCCTTAGTGAAAGAGAAGAGGAGAGAAGTATTGCAAAGGATCGAGTGAAAGACATACTCACCCTGCTTACAAGGGATAACGGAGTCGACTTTACTGGCTATAAACGTGATGGTATCATCCGGCGAATTGAACGACGAATGAAAATAAATAACAAGCAATCCTTAGAAGAGTACCTTCAGTATTTAGAAGAAACACAAGAGGAGCAGGGAGCCTTACAAAAAGATATGCTGATTAATGTCACCCATTTCTTTCGAGATCAAGAAGCGTTTAACATCGTAAAAGCAAATGTAATCCCCAAAATAATCGAAAATAAACAAGCAAATGGTGAGCAGCATGTGCGTATTTGGGTAGCGGGATGCTCCACGGGAGAAGAAGCTTATTCCCTTGCTATGTTGTTTGATGAATATTTATGTAAAAAAGAAATCACACTTGATGTTCGCATCTTTGCTACCGATTTAGACAAAGAAGCAATAAACTACGCTGCTCAGGGTATTTACCCCGCCTCCATTGAGAAGGATATTTCGAAAGATTTGTTAGATCGGTATTTTGAGAAACAGGGTGACGCCTATCACGTCATTAAAAATATCCGGAGAATGATCGTTTTTGCTCCACATAATATTATTAAAGACCCACCTTTTGTCAATATGGATTTTATCACATGCCGAAACATGTTGATTTATTTTCAACCAGATGTCCAAAAAAGGGTACTGAGCTTGTTTCATTTTTCTTTGCATCCTAAGGGATATTTATTTTTAGGACCAAGTGAAAGTATCGGAAAGTTAGCGAATTTATATGTTCCTCTCAATCGTAAATGGAATATTTTCACCATTCGGAAATCGAATCAAAACACTCCCAATCATACTATCCGTATTGATAAAGAAAGCGGACGTCCAGTTCTACAGTCCAGCCCGGTGAAAATAGGGGAAAGAGAAATGATTTCGGGAACGAATAAGCTAGACGATATATACGCTACGATCATAGAGGAATATTTGCCAGCATGTGTGATTGTTGATAGAAACTATGATATCGTTCATACTTCAGGTCCTGTTAATAAGTATCTAACCTTACCGCGCGGCAAAATTACATTAAATATTTTTAAGCTAGTTTCGCCATCCTTATCAGCAGCAATTGGCTCAGCAATGCATAAAGTCAGGAAGGAAAATAAAGAGATTATCTTTACCAATGTAAAAGTAAAAGAGGAGGCTAACGTTTCTGAATTCATAACACTTAGCATTAACAATTTTGCTCCCCATAAATATAACGGGCAATATATGATGATTACCTTTAAAGATGAAGCAAAACCTGATAAATATCCGGAAGATGCGCAGCAGAGCTTTCATGCTCAAAGCACGACGACCCAACGAATTCGCGAGCTGGAGCTGGAACTACAATATGCGCAGGAAAGTCTACAGGCAACTATCGAAGAATTAGAAACCTCGAATGAAGAGCTACAATCTACCAATGAAGAATTAATTGCTGCAAATGAGGAACTCCAATCCACTAATGAAGAACTCCAATCTATTAACGAAGAATTAATTACCGTTAACGCTGAACATCAAGCCAAAATACAAGAACTGCTTGATTTAAATAATGACATAGATAATTTTCTGCTCAGCACGAAAATCGGGACGATATTTTTGGACAGAGATATGTGCGTACGCCGATTTACACCAGCAGTAACCACCCTTATTAATCTAATGGACATGGATATCAATCGTCCGATTAGTCATATAACACATCAATTGAAGTATAACAATTTGGTAGAAGATGCTGAGCACGTCTTACATAGCGTAATGCCGTTGGAAAAAGAAATTCAAAGCTTACATGGCCAATGGTATAGCATGGAGATTTTGCCCTATCGGACACAGGATAATGTTATTAAGGGTGTAGTCATTACGTTTGTAGATATTACGGAATTAAAAATGGCCAACAAAGAGCTACAGAAGCTCTCCTATGCGATTCATCAAATCCCCAATAGCATTATTATTACAGGCCTTGACGGTGAAATTCAGTATATTAACCCATCTTTTACCGAAAAGACAGGCTACACAGGAGAAGAAGTGATCGGTCAAAAGCTTAATCTTATAGAAAATCATGAGGATTATGAGGAGAACATTCAAGAAGAAATAATCCAGACCCTAACCAAGGGGAGAAATTGGTATGGTGAATTACAAAGCAAACGCAAGAATGATGAGGCCTTTTGGGAACGAACAGCATTCCTGCCCATTAAAAATGAAGAAGGGGAAATCATTCATTTCCTTAAAATTAGTGAGGATATTACCCAACAGAAAAAAGCGGAAGAGTTGTTACGTAAATCCGAAATGCTATCTGCCGTTGGCCAACTGGCTGCTGGGATTGCTCATGAGATTCGCAATCCATTAACAGCGCTAAAGGGCTTCATCCAGTTAATGATGGCAGATGGGCAGGGGAATGAGAAGTATTTTCAGATTATGATGGGCGAGTTTGATCGCATTGAATTAATTATTACGGAATTGCTGTTATTATCCAAACCACATGCCCTTAGCTTTCAGACAGAGGATATTGGAATTATTCTCAATGATGTATTAATGCTAATCGAAACACATGCTTTGATGAACCAAGTAGATATTATCCCAGTAATTCCAACGCCTTTACCAAAGATTCATTGTGTGGAAAATCAGCTAAAGCAAGTATTAATTAACGTGTTAAAAAACGCCATTGAGTCCATGCCGACTGGTGGCAGTGTTGACGTGCATGTTAGTAGAAAGGCATCAGGAAAAATTGCTATAGAGATTACAGATCAAGGAAAGGGAATTCCTCAGGATAAACTAGCAAGAGTTGGCGAGCCATTCTTTACTACCAAAGAAAAAGGAACTGGACTAGGCTTAATGGTTAGCTACAAAATCATTGAAAATCATAATGGTGAAATACAGATTGAAAGCGAACTAGGTAAGGGAACGACAGTCCGAATTATTTTGCCAACCGTTTCGATATAACAATAAAGCTCAGTGCAGCCCCCCTTTTATTCGCCATAATCTCCGAAAAAAGGGGGGATTTACATTCAGCATTCATTGCATCTGCTTGATTATTCGTGAGTGGAAAGTGATTAATCGAAAAAAATGTGGAAAATGTTGGTTGAAAAATCCAGAACTTAAATGTAGGATAATAAATTATGATAGAAAGTAAAATAATGGTACAAATGAAAAAGAATGATTTTTTTTAAAAATAATAACGAAAGGAGAAAACAGCATGCAGAAAAAAGGAAAATGCACAAGGGTTTTGTTGCTTGCAGGCTACTTACTACTGGCAAGTGTCAGCCTAGGAGGAGTTACTGCAGAAGCAAGCGGATTTCAATCAAGCACACTTGCAAACAAAGAAACAATACAATCCTCAAACAAGCAAATATCTGATCAACGGACATCTGATGTAGGGATTCCTACCAGAGTGTCTACGCAAACCTTTCCTTTTTATGTTGCCTTGCAAAATGAACATACGGTCTTGTTGTGGGATGCATCCAAGCAGGGGAGCCAACCGATCCCTATAGCGACAGATGGCAAGGTGCAGATTGTCGATTGGTCAGTTACTAAAGAGTGGATTGCATATTTACAAAGTCCCGATCCAAAGAGTTATTCAGGTCCGTGGTATTTATGGGTTTCGAAGGCAGATGGCAGCAAGAAATATCAGGTAGATCAAAGAGAAATTACAGGTACTCCTAAATGGTCGCCTACAGAAAATATGCTGGCTTATCAGACAAGAGAAAATTCAAAGGAAGAAGGAATAGTTGCTCGTATTACGCCAAAGGGGGTAGAGAGGGTACAGAGCATTTTTCAGCAGAATGAGGTAAATGAGGTATCTGATTACTCCTGGTATCCAGATGGAAAAAGTCTTGCAGTATCCTTTCCACAAACGAAAACTGAAAATCTACATATTAATCAGGTTTTCTTAGATGGTACTTCACGAACCCTATACAGCCAAATGATATCTACTGTTGAAGGAATCTATGCCCGTGATGCTACTGGATTAGTGTGGTCGCCAAACGGTGCCTACCTTGCCTATTTTGAAAAACCTAATTCTGCTTCGTTATCAGCAGATGGAGTCCCCATTAAAGTGTTACAAATTCACTCACAAAAAACCTTTCAAATAGGTGTGGGTTTAGCCTATCCAGAGTGGCTGACCTGGTCCAAAGATAGTACTAGGCTTGCCTTTATAAATGGAGTAGATCGTATGGCTACCTATGGGAAAAAATTAGGAATATGGGAGACGCTAAATAAACAGGTGTATAACAAAGGTCAAACGGATAAAGTGGATTCCTTGCCCGCGTTTGGTTCAAAAGCAGACGCTCCACTTCTATTTTTACGTGGACAGGAAGCACCGTGGCCAACCCAATTGGAGAATCGTCCCTTAGTACCAGGTCAACGTATCTGGCAACTAGACAAGGCAGATCAGGCTAAAGCTATTACTGCTGGCTCATCAGCAACAGCGGACAGTTCCTATTCTTTGGCACCAACAGGTCGTCAGGTAGCATATGTTCGCTTGCAAACTCCTGCTAACGGTTCGTTATTTGTAAAAGATCTCAGTACGGGAAAAGAACATGAGCTTCTTAAAGGCGTAACACTTTCCAGCGGCTATTACGGAAACTACCTACCAAGCTGGATACAGATTGCTTGGAAAAGGGAGGCTTAGAAAAGCAAATGATCTTGACAACCTGAGGCATTGCTTCAGGCTTTTTTATGCTTAAACCAGAGGGAACGGTACTAGTCACAAAGAAGGGGAAAAGCCTAGTAACATTTTTAAATCATAGTCACTCCGACCCTTTTATATTGAGAGAAGATGGGGTATTGTGGAAAGCAGGATGGATGGAGAAAAAATGAAGGTTACGACAGAAGGAGAAGTTGCAATGAACGACGTTTCAGAAATGATGAATTCGCTCATCCTCTCTTTTTTTGTCGGGATGGGGGTAACCCTGCTTATTGTAGGGACCGTCGGACTGTTACGCAAACAGGGGTATTTAGACATCGAGAAAAGAAGTATTTGGAAAAAAGCGAATCGTAGCCAAATGTTTTGGGAAACAAATAGTGATGCTTGCCTGCTTCTTAACACGAATAGAGAGATTTTAGAAGTGAATCCTGCCTGGAGAAAATTGATCGGTGAAGATTCTACAGAAGCTGGATGTTCAAGCAGAACATTTATGGACTATGTAGGCAAAAAAGAAATACCCGCTATACGAAAGTATTTACATCGATTGTTCCAAGGTGAAACCCTGAATGCTAATGTTACTTTAGTTGAAAATAGCCATCGTTTTTTACACGTGAATATAACATTCCTGCCGTTGATCAGGAGAAAACGTGTTCTAGGAGGCATTCTCATGATACGTGATTATACTGATCAAAAAAAGGTGGAGGAACAGCTTTACCATATGGCATATTACGATATCCTAACCGACTTACCTAATCGACGTTTGCTAGAAATTAGATTTCAAGAAGTGCTGCAAACGATGAGAAGTCCAGAACCACTTGAAAAACTAGCTGTACTGTTTTTAGATATAAATAGCCTTCAAGGAATCAATCATTCTTTAGGTCATCAATTTGGTGATTTAGCGCTGATTACGGTAGCGAACCGTTTAAAATCCTGTGTACGTGAGTGCGATACAGTATCGCGGTTAGACGGAGATGAATTTATTTTATTACTACCTAGTATTATGCAAGATGAACTTTTCCTTATCTCAGATAAAATTATTCAAGCCATTGAACAGCCTTGCTTGATTAAAGGTCATGAAGTGCATGTAACAGCGAGTATTGGGATTGCCCATTATCCAGACGATGGTCAAGATTTACAAGCTCTTATGAAACAAGCAGATACTGCAATGTTCCACGCAAAAAGCCGAAATGGCAGCCATTATAAACTTTTTTCTCCCATAATGAATGAAATAGATTTTGAACGATTACATGTAGCCAGCGAATTACAACGAGCGATGGAAAATCATGAGCTACGGTTATATTATCAGCCAAAGGTTTCTATAGAGACACAACGAATTGTAGCGATGGAAGCTTTGATACGGTGGGAACATCCGATGAAAGGCTTGATTGTGCCTGATGAATTTCTACCGTTAGCAGAACAGACAGGATTGATTATCCCTATTGGTGAATGGGTATTACGTACTGCTTGTAAACAGACAGTAGAATGGCAACAGCAGGGATATCCTCCCGTACGAATTTCGATTAATCTGGCGAATAGTCAAATTTGGAAACATGACTTTATTGATATGATTGCTGCCATTTTAAAAGAAACAGGATTACAGGCAGAATATGTAGAGCTTGAGCTGACTGAGAGTATGCTATTAAATAACAAGCAAGGATACGAGCTGGTACATCAGTTAAAGGAGCTGGGTGTACAAGTATGCCTTGAGCAATTTGGCAGCGATTTGCATAGTTTGCAACAGTTGATTCATTTGCCAATTGACCGAATTAATATTGGTCGGCGCTTTATCTATGAGCTGCCGTATGAGGATAAAAATCAGGCTGTGGTTTTATCTGTGATTGCACTAGCTCAAAACCTCAATTGGACGGTATTGGCAAAAGGAGTCGAAACTCAGGAAGAACTAGATTATTTAAGCAAGCACCGCTGTGATGAATATCAGGGCTATCTGTTTCAAGAGCCTGTTTCTTCTGACAAAGTGAAAGCCTTACTACGTCAAAATCTGGTGCTATTAAATAGAATGAATGAAAGATAACCCCCCTTGAGTTTTACAATAGCTGAAAAAAGGACAAAGACTGGGCAATAGGCTACTTGCTCGGTCTTTTTTTATGCAAGTAAAGAAAATGTAGCCCTATTCTCTCAACTTTTTCATAAAACTATGAATACTCTATCCCCTTAATTCATATAGTAGTAGAGAGGCAGTACAGCTTTTGATTGGAACGAAACCATTTTGTCTAGCTTAGAAATTAGGCGAACGATGATTTCCGAACAAGGGGGAGTGTAATATGGTACTTAATGATCGACTGCGCAGACGAATAATCGTCTTACCTATCATTGCAATATTATTGGCTGGCTGCGGTAATGGTGTTCAAGCTACTCCTGACTCTGAAAAATCAGGCCAAATAATCAACTCAGGTGCGACAGCTACTGTCTTGGAAGAAAACAAAGATCATACTAAACAGATACCTCAATCTAACAATCCAGCTAGTAGCAAGGGCCAACCGCCAGCTCAAACCAGAGAATTGACTTACACGATAGATGGAAAAAAAGTGAGTGAGCAGGCGCAGCTTTTTGAAAGTCACTTAGGATATTTCCTTTATTATTTACCTGACTTTATAGCCACTGGCGAAGAGCCGGGGAAAGATATGCTCTTCTATGAGAAGAATGACCGGTATGCTGTCCGGATTGAGCAAATACCGGATAAGGTAGATCTAGCTGCACAAAAGAAGCTAATGGAAGTCGAATTAAGTGATTTAGGAAATGTACAGAATCTGAAAAAAGAGCAGGAAACAGATCCTTTTTTGCAAAAAACAGCCCTTCATCTTGGGGTGGATACGAAAAACGATCATAAAGAAATTATCGTTACAAAAATAGATAGCAGATGGTTTAGATTTACGGTATTTGCTCCTAACGAAACAGAAAATGCTGTTATTCTTCCGAAAATCTGGGCTATGTTGAAAACGATTATGGTTAAGGAATAATTACAACAAACCATAGCAGGTACTAAGTCTTAAGGCCTCAACCGATACACGAGAGAATAAAAGATTGGATATATGACCAGTACAATTGAGACCTGTGGATTTCAATCGTATTGGTTTTTTGTTGCATGAAAATACCTCTATCCTTCATAATATAAGAACATATGATCCCATTTAATAATAGGTGATAATAAATGGAAATTCAAGAACAAATTTTTGCTTATGTTATATGGAAAGAGGCAGGAAAGTATTTAAAACGAGATACAGAGCTACTAATCAATTCTTCTTTAAAACTTGGGATGGCGTATGGGCATTTGCTCTCCTTCCTTTGCGAAGTAGCTTATGGGATGGAAAAGGCCGTTGCGAAAGACCTACGAAAAATAGATGTAAGAATGCTTGCCATAGAGGAGGATCGCGGGGAGACATTTGTACTATGGAAGCATAGAGGAGAGAATCGTTTAATGAGAATCCCCTTCGCACGAATAAAAAGACAGATTCAAGAAAAAATGGAAGATATGATTGAGTCTTTACATAAACGTACGGAAAAACTCTGAATATATCCGCTTACACTACCAATTTTGCGACAAAAAGATGGGGGAAAGCAAAAAAACTTGGTATAATAGCTACGACATTATATTTATTTTTGGGAGGAGACTCAATACATGAAAAAAAGTATTACTGGATATTCCCTCTTAACAGGCTTACTAGCTTCTTCTTTATTCGCAACAAGCGCTTTTGCAGCACCTCTTCAACCAGTTACACATGCAAACTGGATGAAGGAACAGAAGATTATCTCTGATTTGTCTTTGGACAGAAATATTACATTGGCGGAAGTAGCAGTAACCATGACAAAAGTAAAAGGTGTTACCTTGGGAGCGGCGCAAGGTAAAGCACATTGGGCTACTCCTGCTTTGCAATGGTTGGAAAAGCAAGGTGCATTAACGGCAGCAGAAGTAAAAACACCAGCAGTAAACGTTTCTTCCGACAAAGCGATCGCAATTGCCAAAAAACTAGGCTATGACTTGAAAGTAGACAAAAAAGCTACGCTTACTCGCGGCGATTTCCTACAAGCATTAGGTGATGCCATTACAACTCATGTAACGATTGCTCATACAAATGACGTACATGGCCACATCGACGAGAATGAAAGCGGAAAAGAGTTTGGGTATGCCAAAATGTCTACCCTAATTAAGGAATGGCGCGAAGAAAACAAAAACTTCTTATTGCTAGATGCTGGTGATACATTCCAAGGAACAATATTTGTAAACCAGTTTAAAGGTGAGTCTGTTCTTCCGATCCTTAATCACTTAAATTATAATACGATGGCAGCAGGTAACCATGAATTTGACTTTGGCTATGAGCAACTGTTGAAATTGCGCGATCAATTGAAATACCCAGTCATTAATGCCAATGTAGTCAAAGAGGATGGCACTAATCTTTTAGTTCCGGTATACAAAACAGAAATTAATGGCAAAAAATTTGCTTTCCTTGGCTTTGTAGCTGAAGATACGCCAATCCTGACTCATCCTGACAATGTAAAGGGGTTAACTTTCAAATCACCAGTAGAAGTTGCCAAGAAAATGGTACCTGAGTTGAAGAAGGAAGTAGACCATGTTGTTGTTGTTTCTCATATAGGTATTGATGTCGACCGTGAAGTAGCAAAAGCAGTTGATGGTATTGACCTTATTGTAGGTGGCCATTCTCATACACCATTACGACAACCTGAAAAAGTAAATGGCACCTACATCGTTCAGGACTGGGAATACGGTAAATCATTAGGTCGTGCTGATCTGTTCTACTACAAGAACAAGCTCGTAGGCTTCAGCGGTGGCTTAGTTGAATATGATAAAAATGTAAAACCTGATCCAGAAGTAGAGAAACTGGTAAAAGACGTAGTAAATAAAGTAGATAACGCTATGAAAGTGGTAATTGCAAAAGCTGAAGTACCTCTTGATGGCGATCGTGAATTGGTTCGCAAACAAGAAACAAACATCGGTAACTTAATTGCGGATGTAATGCGTGAAAAAACACAGTCCATCAAAGGACATGAAGCGGATATCGCCATTACAAACGGTGGAGGAATCCGTACCCAATTGCCAGCGGGTGATATCACCAAGAAAGATTTGTACACATTGCTACCGTTCCCGAACACACTTGTCATTATCGAGGCAACGGGGGATGAGATCGTTAAAGCAATGGAAGTCGGTGTAAGTGAAGTAGAGAAAGGTGCAGGTCGTTTCCCACACATCAGCGGCATGTCATTCTCCTACAATCCGACAAAACCTGCAGGTCAACGCCTTGTGGAAGTTAAGGTAGCAGGTAAACCAATCGACCTGAAGAAAACATATCGTATCGCAACAAATGATTTCATTGCAACTGGCGGCGACGGATACTCAACACTGAAAAAACCAGCATTTGATACCGGCTTCACTCTTTACAGCATCATGGAGGATGCATTCAAAGAGCGCAAGGTGATTGCGCCTAAAGTTGAAGGTCGCGTCGTTGAAGTAAAATAGTAAAGTGAAAAGATAGTAAAAGGGGCAACTTTCCGGTCATCAGACTGGAGAGTTGCTTTTTTTTGATGTTCATGAAATCCAGTAATAGTTATTTTTATCCAATGTGACTAGGTTTGCCTATTTTCGAATTATTCATCACATTTATGGATTATTATTTATACTGTTACTTTATGTCTGTATATAAAGAACAAAATAAAAAAATGATGAAAAATGTAAAAAAATAAGTTGACAATATTTTCGAAATATTTAAAAATGAGGATGTACTTAAAAATCTTATTGGGAATGGAGGAATTATTTTGAAAAAACATCAGGTCTCATCTAGTATTATTGCTACTATTTTGTTAGGGTCAAGCTTATTGGGAGGCGGACTTCCAGCATTCGCAAAAAGTAATGTTATGTATAATAGCGACTGGGAAACTCCTTCTTACATGAGTGAGACATGGAAAGCACCTAAGAAAGTCAAAAAACAAGAGGTTGTTTGGAAATATTTATCCGACAAGAGTGATGTACTTAAAGTACAAGGCGAGGTAGAGAATCAGTTTGAATTGCTAAACGAAATAGAGGATCAAGAAACTGACACAACTCATTACCGTCTACGTGAGGTATATAAAGGGGTTCCAGTGTACGGCTCAGATCAGACTGTGCATCTAAATGAAGACGGGGATGTAACCTCCTTCTTTGGACAAGTAGTTCCTACAGAGTCTCTGAAAAAAGTAAAAACAAAGCCTAAATTAAAAGAAAAAGATGCGATTAAAGCTATCAAAAAAGATTTGAAGAAGGATGTAGGGGAAGTATCAGAATTTAGCGTTGAACCAGAGGCAGATTTATATATCTATCCTCAGGAGAATAAGGTTTCTTTGGCCTATATAACAGAGGTTACCTTCCTTGAACCAGAACCAGGCCGTTGGTTCTATGCAATCGATGCTCATAATGGAAAAGTCTTAGACAAATATAACATTATGGAGCATGTGACAAAGGCGCATAAGTCTAATATCAAAGTAGGAGAAGCTGTAGATTCAACTGCTGATGTTCGATCCTTGGATGGACAAGCAGATGAAGCTGGTTCAGCCGATCCAAAAGAATTAGGCACAGGTAAAGGGGTTTTAGGTGATACGAAAACATTCCCAACCACATATGCTAATGGGACCTATTCTTTGAAGGATACTACTCGCGGTAAAGGGGTCGAAACGTATACAGCGCGTAATGGCACCACTTATATGTACCCAGTAACAAGTACAAATAACAATTTCGACGATCCAGCCGCAGTCGATGCTCATGCTTATGCGGGCAAAGTGTACGACTACTATAAAAACACATTTAATCGTGATAGCTTTGATAATGCTGGCGCCAAGCTCAATTCTATCGTTCATTATTCTACAAACTATAACAATGCCTTCTGGGATGGCTCTGAGATGGTGTATGGCGATGGAGACGGCAAAAAATTCATCAGTTTATCGGGCGGCCTTGACGTAATTGCTCATGAATTAACTCATGCTGTAACAGAAAGAACAGCAGGCTTGATTTATAGAAATGAGTCAGGTGCATTGAATGAATCTATTTCGGACATTTTTGGTGCAATGGTAGATCGTGATGATTGGGAAATCGGTGAAGATATTTACACTCCTGATATTCCTGGGGATGCACTGCGCTCACTATCTGACCCAGCTAAATATAATCACCCTGACCATATGAGCAAAAAATATACAGGCACTAAAGATAATGGTGGCGTTCATACCAATAGCGGTATCAATAACAAAGCAGCCTACCTGATTTCTGAAGGTGGCACTCATTATGGAGTCACGGTTGAAGGAGTAGGACGCGAAGCAACTGAAAAAATTTACTATCGTGCATTAACTGTTTATCTAACGTCAACCTCTAACTTTGCTCAAATGCGTCAAGCAGCAATCAATGCAGCAACAGATTTATACGGTGCTGATTCCGCTGAAGTACAAGCAGTAAAAGATGCTTACAAAGCGGTTGGTATCAACTAAGCTATTATTTCCTTTCTTTGAAACGACAGATTCAAAAAACCTCGACCGAGAATATCTGGTCGAGGTTTTTTGAATGTGACGAGCTAGATGAAAAGTTTTTGAGGGAACAAAGCTGTCCTTCTTCTTAACGCTTTCAACATGACATACAAATGAATGATACAACAAAAGGGAGGGAACGGTATGGCTTGCATAGAGGTAGAAGAGGGTGTGCATATTTACGCAGATGATTTGTATCCAGAGGGCGAAAAAACAGTGGTATTTATTCATGGATGGCCAGTTAATCATCAGATGTATGAGTATCAGACCACCTGGCTACCAAACTATGGATACCGTTGTGTAGGGATAGATTTGCGCGGGTTTGGCGATTCGGATCGTCCTTGGCAAGGATATTGTTACGATCGACTAGCAGATGATATTCGCGTCATAATGGATGCGCTGTGTTTGGAAAATGTTACATTGGTTGGACATTCGATGGGGGGAGCAATTTCCATTCGCTATATGGCTCGACATAAAGGGTACCAGGTGGGAAAGCTGGCTTTGTTAGCAGCAGCAGCACCATCTTTTGTACAACGAAAAAATTATCCCTATGGAATGACCAAACGGCAAGTAGACGAATTAATTTATAAAACGTACACAGATCGGCCGGCTATGATGCGTGATTTTGGAAACATATTTTTCTACCAACCCGTTAGTGACGAGCTTCGTTTATGGTTTTGGGGGCTTGGCATGGCAGCTTCTAACCATGCTACAGCTATGACAGCTATGTCGTTACGAGATGAGGATTTACGTTCTGACTTAGCCAAGATACATGTACCTACGGGAATTTTTCATGGAAAGCATGATCAGGTATGCCCGTATGAATTTGCTTTGGCGATGCATCAAGGGATATACGGATCGCAATTGTTTTCATTTGAGCAGAGCGGGCACGGGATATTTTATGAGGAATTAGCTCTTTTTCAACAAAGATTTTTGTCTTTTTTAGAGTCCTAACATTTTTTATAGGTTGAGTAGCGTGAGCGAATGTATTAAGATGTATATCGTTGAATAATTATTTATTTGTATGCAATATGACAAACTTTTGAGGAGAGCCATGCAGACAGTTAAAAAAGAGACTTATTTTCATATAACTACATCTAAGCAGCTTATGCGCTTTTTAATACCTTCAATCATCGGGGTGTTATTATTTATTACCCCGGTTTCTATTGATGGACAGGTTACGATTCCAATAGCATTATTGTCCCAATTATTACAGGAGCAATTTGCGTTTATTTTACCACAGCTAGTAACCATTTTTATTAGTATGACTGCGCTTTTGAGCTTGTGGGCCAAGCTATTTCGTCCAGCGGCTTTGACTACTAAAACCTCTTTTTGGACGGTTTTATGCCGAGTTTCTCCATTTTGGCTTGTGATGCGAGTGGTTGGAATGCTTTTGGCTATTTGCACATTATTTCAAATAGGACCAGAATGGATTTGGTCTGAAAGCACTGGTGGTATGCTTTTATACAAATTGTTGCCGTTACTAGTTACCGTGTTTTTATTCGCTGGCCTATTCATGCCTCTTTTAATGAATTTTGGGCTATTAGAATTTTGTGGTACGTTATGTTTGAAAGTAATGCGACCTTTATTCAAGCTACCCGGACGATCCTCTGTCAATTGCATTACTTCCTGGCTTGGGGATGGGACAATCGGAGTATTGCTGACTAGCAAGCAATATGAGCAGGGGTTTTATACAAAACGTGAGGCTGCAGTTATTAGTACAACATTTTCAGCGGTATCGATTACGTTTTGCTTTGTTGTGTTATCTCAAGTAAATCTTGCGCATATGTTTGTACCGTTTTATCTGACCGTTACTTTTGCAGGACTCATTGCGGCTATTATTATGCCTCGCATACCGCCATTGTCTCGTAAAGCCGATACGTATCATGAAGGGGTAGTGCCGCATAAAGAGGATGAGGAACAAGAACAATCGTTAGTACGAAAGGGATTGAGACTAGCTGTAACGCGAGCTGAACAAAATAACAGCATCTTTGCTTTTTTAAGAGAAGGCTCACATAATGTATTAGATTTGTGGCTCGGTGTTACACCAATCATTATGGCTGTCGGAACCATTGCGCTGATCATTGCGGACCAAACTCCTATTTTCGCATGGCTAGGCTTGCCATTTACTCCTTTGCTAGAGTTATTGCAAATACCTGAAGCGCAAGCAGCTTCGCAGACATTAGTTGCTGGTTTTGCTGATATGTTCCTGCCAACAGTACTTGCCAGTGGTATTCAAAGTGAGCTGACTAGATTTGTGATTGCTTGCATTTCAGTTACTCAACTGATCTATATGTCTGAGGTAGGTGGTCTGTTACTAGGTTCCAGATTGCCTGTTACGATCAAAGATCTCCTCCTGATTTTTCTATTACGGACCTTAATTACATTACCGATTATTGCTGGTATAGCACATATGTTGTTTTAAATTATGATAAGTTAGCGATGGTTCCATAAGAATCATCGCTTTTTTACTGCTCCTTGTTGAGAATTTGATATAATACCCAATAGACTTGCTATTTAGATAGAAAGGATAAAGCATATGAACAATACGGCCAAAGGAGCCAATCATTTTATAAAGGCAGCAGCGATTCTGGCGATTGCAGGGTTAATTTCAAAGGTTTTAGGTGCTGCCTATAAAATTCCTTATCAAAACATTACAGGGGACATCGGTATGCATGTGTACGGTACCGTGTATCCGCTCTACACCACTCTAATTGCATTAGCTACAGCGGGCTTCCCTCTAGCCATCTCCAAAATGATTGCAGATCGTTATGCAGTAGGAGATAGCAAGGGTGTGCAACAAATTTTTCGGATTTCATCACTTACTTTGGGGATTTTAGGGGTTGTTTTCTTTTTATTAACCTTTATCACTGCGCCAATGCTTGCGAATTTGATCGGCGACCCTAATTTGACCAATCCGCTTCGAGCTATTTCAGTTTCATTGGTATTGGTGCCGTTAATAGCTAACACACGCGGGTATTTCCAAGGTCACCAAAACATGCTACCAACGGCTGTATCCCAGGTGACAGAGCAATTCTTCCGGGTCATTATTATCATTGTGGGAGCCTATATTGTGATGAAGCTCTATGATGATCCTTACTTTGCCGGTACAATTGCCGTGTTTGCAGCAACCCCAGGCGCCATTATTGCGCTGTTGGTATTAGGCTATTTCTATCGAAAACAAAAACGTGCAATACTAGCTCTACCAAATCAAGCAGAAGATCAGGCGGTAAGCTTATCAGATGGAGCGGTTTTTAAACGGATTATCATGTATGCGATCCCAATCTGTTTAGCTTCACTGGTATTACCGTTAATACCACTTGCCGATAGCTTTACAATCATTAATATGCTGGTGTACACCGGAATGGATAACGAGACGGCTATCCTATTAAAAGGTGCCTTTGATCGCTCTCAGCCATTATTGCAGTTTGGAACATTCTTTGCTACGTCTCTATCACTTGCTATTGTTCCATCAATCAGTGAAGCCATTGTTCGAAAACAGAACGATCTTATCCACTATCGCACACAAACAGCAATTCGGCTGACCTTTCTCTTAGGAGCGGCTGCTACAATAGGCTTGGCTATCTTAGCAAAACCAATTAATATTATGCTATTTGGCGATGAAAATGGAACGCTGGCACTTGCCGTCAATGCTTTTGCCATTCTTTTCTCGACGCTTGGCATCGTGTCTTCAGGTATCCTGCAAGGGATGGGAAAGGTGAATTTGCCACCTAAGTACTTATTAATTGGGGTACTTGTAAAATTTGTAGCTAACTTGATTTTATTGCCTCTTCTGGGCATTGCAGGGGCAGCGATCGGCACGGTGCTTGCTTATCTAATCTCAACGGTTTTAAATCTACGCGCTATTGGAAGATTAACACAGGTGACTCAGCAGGATAAGCAGAAATATGGTCGATCGGTGCTGGCTGTATTAATGATGGGAATCATTGTGGCTGTTGTTGCCTTTGGACTTATGGCGGTATTACCTGCTGTAATTGGGAAGGGACGTCTGTTGTATACGATCGTATCCCTTGCTTCTGTAGGGTTAGGAGTTCTTGTCTATGGAATTTCACTGATTAAATTTGGCGGAATTACAAGAGATGATATTCAATTTTTGCCTAAGTCAGGCAAGATTTTAGCGTTGTTGCAGAAGATGAGATTGCTAGAGAAATAAGTAGGAACTAGCAAAAAACTAGATGAATTAAAAACCAGCAAAGGATACGTTCCTTGCTGGTTTTTTTGTGGGCACTTGGAGAGGAAGCTTCCCACAGCCCTTCAAAAAAGCGGAGATAGGAATCACATCCTATTTCCGCTTTTACGTTTTAGAAGATGTTATAGATAGGACTACCCGCTATTTTGCTAATAGATCAGCAAATGCTTTGGCATAAGCAGGTAGGTCTGGCGGGCGACGAGACCCTACGATGTGTCCATCCACAACTACCTCTTCGTCAACCCAAATGGCCCCGGCATTTTCAATATCATCCTTGATCCCTGGTGTAGAAGTAGTCGTTACACCCTTGAGAATTTTGGCTGAGATTAATACCCATCCTGCATGGCAAATGTGACCAATTGGCTTTTTGGCCTGATCCATTTGCTGAATGAAGGAAATGATCTCTGGATAACGACGCAATTTATCTGGTGCCCAGCCTCCTGGCACGAGTACAGCATCATAGTCTGATGCCTTCACCTCGGAGATTGATTTATCAGAGGTGCAAGGAACACCGTATTTACCTATATATTTTTTATTCGCTTCTGGTCCTACTAAATGAACAGTAGCCCCTTCTTCACGTAATCGATAAACGGGATACCATAGTTCTAAGTCTTCAAATTCATCTTCCACATAACATACTACTTGTTTACCCTGTAAGCGCATGATTGCCCTCCTTGTATTTCCTAAATCATGTTCTTTTCCTATTGTAACCGTTTCTGGTCGCTGCGACTCGTTTTAATGTGCTCTAGCCTTGCTTCTTATCAAGAATAACCTCGTTCTAATCTGATTAAACAAGTCGTATAAATCAGGAGAAGGGGAGCGTTAGCTTGTGACAAAAGAAAGGATGACAAGATGCTTTAAACGGAATTTATTGTGGATGTGGTTTTACTTGGATGTGTGATTTTTGTAGTTGGAGCCTTTTTTATCATAACAAGTGACCAGAGAAGAGAAGAACAAAAAAAGAAACATCCTGAGCAATAAGTAAACATTTTTCACTTTTCGAATGGATTTTCTGGGATTAAATAAAATGTGATTCGCTATTAATTTAATGGATTCTTACAATCAAACAGCACATATTCCTAACGTATTGCGAGGAGATGTGCTGTTTATGTTTGTAAATAACTAGACAAAACATAGAGTTCGATGAAACTGTTTTCATAGAGAGGCTGTGTTTTTTTAGCCTTCAATTATAGTAGATGGTTTTTCTGAAGAAGAGGGCTTTTGGCTTAACAGGAAAACCATGATGAGAACAGATAAGGTCCCTACAGATTGGAAGAATCCAAATGGAACTTGTAAAAATAAAACGGACGTAATAATAGCAGCCAGCGGCTCTGTACACCCTAGTAAGCTTGTTTCTTTTGGAGTAATATATCTGATGCTCTCCAGATAGAGATAAAAAGCAATTAATGTACCAAAAATAACAACAAATCCTATTAACAAAAAAGCTTCTAATGTTAAATTATCAATGCGTGTTAGTAATATCATTTCTTTCGTGGAGATAAAGTGTAATAAGATTAACCCAATTCCACCGATAATCATACCCCAGCCAACTACTATAGAAGAAGCCCATTTTTGCAATAAGCCCTTTGAATAAAGTGTATAGAATGCCAAGGATAAGCCAGATAAAACGCCCCAAATAATTGCCGGCATGGGCACTGTTAAATTATCGGTTGATCCATTGGTGAGCAATAAAAAGGTTCCTAATAAGGCTAAAAAAATAGAAACAGCATCAATTTTAGTTGGAATATTTTTACATTTTATAATAAGATAGAGAGTGATAAAGATAGGCGCTAAGTACTGTAATAAGGTTGCTACAGCCGCATTTCCCTCGTTAATCGAGGCAAAATAGGTGTACTGAACTCCTAACATGCCTAATATCCCGAACAAAAGTATTTTGATTGATTCGCTTTTATGCTTCCATATACCAAATATTTGATATCTATTGGGACTACACGATGAAAGGAGCAACAGGATAATACCTGAAATCAATAGTCGGACTGTAACGAGCCATTCTGTAGAAATGTTTAGCTGTTGGAAAAGCTGTTGAGCAACGGTACCTGATACCCCCCATAAACCAGCACCTGTAATTACCATTATCATTCCTTTCATACGATTCCCAGCTACTACTTTCAAAACAAAACCTCCTTTTTACAAAATATCCATAAACTGCAAATATATAATGAAATATATCATGAGTGATGTTAAAATGAAATGGGTTAAAAAGATTATAAATATTTTAAAATTTTTATAGGTATGTTTCGTATCAATAGGTAACTGACCATTCTCATTTAGCTGTAAAGGAGGAAATAATGTGTTATCTGAGCTACGAGTAGTACCAATTAATCAAGTATTTTTACATGAAGAATACGAAGTAGAGAGGCTAAAAAAACTTTGCAGCAAAATTAAAAATGAGCAAAAGGTAAAAAATCCTCCTATTGCTTTGCAACTTGAACATGACAAATATTTGATTCTTGATGGAGCTCATCGCACATTATCTTTACAAAGATTAAATTGCAAACGAATTGTGATACAAGTGGTGAATTTAGAGTATCTTTCCATAGATGCCTGGGCCCATCATCTTGTAGATGCTGAGAATCTTATCGAGGAATTGCTACAGAACCCGGACTTATTATGGCGGAAGGAGAAATATGCTGTAGATCCGATTGCAACGCTATTCGTTAGGAATGAGAAACACTATGTATACACTGCCGCAGATTTTTACATGGATGTAAAAAAAAGAATTACGATTTGGAAGGAGATTGTTAATTCTTATTCCAGTAAATATAAATTTGATCGTATAACAGCAGAGCAATTGCCTGTTGACCGAGGCATTGTCTTTCAATACCCTGCTTTTCATATTGATCAGATTAAAAATATAGTTGATGAAGGCCTTCTTTTACCAGCAGGTGTAACAAAATTTACCCTTACTTGCGGGCGAATTTTGAATTTGAACATCCCGCTTAGTTTTTTGATTCGAGAAGATTACGTAGAAGAGGATTGGCTTGAATTGCTGGCATTATGGAGAGCTTCTATTAGGCTTTATACTGATCCGGTTTTTTTATGTGAAATTTAGGTTGGGAAAGGTAAAAAAGAGGAGGAGACTTTAGATGGAGATGAAAAAGGCTAAAGCTCATCTATTACTGACAGAGGCAAGTTTTCACGCTGTATATTTAATCAGAGATTGGTATGAAAGCTTTAAAGATACAACTTCATTCAAGGGCATTGTTATCAGAGATAATCAGGGTAACAGTGAACAAAAGGTGCAATTCCACCGTACATTCTCTGGTAAAAAACAACTTACAGAGAATGAATACAGTGAACTTCTTTCGCTATACGGAACCATCAGTGAAGCAGAAAAAAGCATGATTTCGTTATATGGAATCCCCTCCTATCCTGCTGATGTGGTTGGGCATATCCATTATAGTGGACCCAATTTGAATCACCCTGACATGGAAGAATTTATCAGTAGTTTGACCAAGGAATATGATCTTACTGTATATATTTTCTTGGATCAGATTTTAAACCCCTGGTGGATTGAGTATACAGAAGGAAACATTATTAATGCTCATTCAGCAGTTCTTCCGTATGCGAGAGGAATGTATGCCATCGAAAATATGGCTGTGAAAGGTAACCAGAATGACTTTCAAAGAGCCGCTGGAGCATCCATACATTATGTGGATAACGGAATCGATACAGGGCCAATTATCAGAGCGGTAAGAATAAAGGACCCTTTTCGTTATGAATCCATTTGGGAAGTGAAAGCTGCATCCTATCGATTAGCTTTTGAACTTTTAGTCAATCAGGCGAGGGCGGAATTTGAAAATCCTGAGTTGCAATATGTGGGAGTTAAGAGCGATAAAAACGACTTGGGAGAAAATTTTTTAAGTAAAAATTTTGATGAGGATAAAAAGAAGGTAGCCCAAGAGCAATTTCTATCAATGAAAAAGTCTCAAATGTCATTTAAACAAGCATGGGAGGCGAGAACATGATTTATGAAAATGCTTTAGAATTAATAGGGAATACGCCAGTGGTGA
This sequence comes from Brevibacillus sp. SKDU10, assembly GCF_001645205.1. Lineage (NCBI taxonomy): Bacteria > Bacillati > Bacillota > Bacilli > Caryophanales > Paenibacillaceae > Brevibacillus > Brevibacillus sp. SKDU10. Next base: position 33,907 of record NZ_LSSO01000184.1, read on the forward strand.
AGCTTAAGCATTTAGTTCAGAGTGAAAATAGTGAATTATTCGTAAAATTAGAAGGCTTTAATCCTGGGGGAAGCTCAAAAGATAGGGTTGCCAAGCGCATAATTGAGTTTGCTGAAAAAAACGGGCAACTAAAGCCCAATGGAACAATTGTTGAATCCTCATCAGGCAATCTGGCTATAGGATTAGCTATGGTAGCGAAGATGAAGGGCTATAAAATGATATGTGTAGTAGACCCTAAAATTAGCAAGGTTAATTTAAACCTGATTAAAGCATTTGGGGCACAGGTTCATATGGTAGAAAAGGCAGATGAGCATGGAAACTATTTAAAAACACGGTTGGCCACGGCTCAATTATTAGAAAGTACGATAGAGGGGGCTTATTGGCCCAATCAATACAACAATCCAGAGAATCCTAGAGCGTATATGGAGTCATTAGCCCGTGAAATTCACAGTGATTTTCAGGATACACTGGATTGGATTGTTTGCCCGGTTGGCACAGCAGGATTAATTACAGGAGTGGCAACAGAAATGAAAAAATTAAGCCCCTCTGTGAAAATTTTAGCTGTAGACGCCGTAGGATCGGTTATCTTTGGCGGGCAACCAGGTCCACGAAGGTTGCTGGGGATTGGCAATGCTATTGTTCCAGGGAATTTAGATAAAAGCTTGTATGATGATGTAAGCTATGTAAATGATGCAGATGCGTTCTATATCACAAGGCAATTGGTACTGCAGGAAGGATTACTCGTTGGAGGGTCATCAGGGGCAGCAGTTTGTGCAGCCCTGCGTTTACTCGATGATTTACCTGAAGGACAAAGAGTCTTAGCCATTTTGCCTGACAGAGGAGATAGATACTATAGCACCATTTTTTCAGATGAATGGATGAGCCAACATGACATTACACTGCCTACCTCCATTTATAAATCTGTTTCGATTAAATAAAGCGACAGCGATAAAGGAGTGGTTATGATGTTAGTGGAAACGAAGCCGGAATTAATTTATCTGAACAAGCAAGATATTATCAACGTAGGTGGCTATAAGTCGCAGATATACGTACAGGCTATAAAACAAGCTCTTACCCTACATTCAGAAAAGAACTTCAGTCAGCCCCTAAAACCGTATCTCAAAACCAATAAAAAAGATGAGCATATCGCAGATAGAATCATAGCTATGCCGGCCTACTTGGGGGAGCCTGCCATCTCGGGCATCAAGTGGATCGGAAGTAAATTTTCCAATCCTACGAAAAAGAATTTGGAAAGAGCAAGCGCTTTGATTATTTTAAATGATCCTGAAACAAACTTTCCCATCGCGATTTTGGAGGGCAGTGTTATCAGTGCTATGAGAACTGCGGCAGTAACAGTAGTAGCCACTGAATACTTGGCTAAAAAAGACTTCCAGCATCTATCCGTTATAGGTTGTGGATTAATTGCTAAGATGCAAATAAATTCTTTATTAGAGCAGTTTGACCATATTAAGAATGTTCACTTGTTTGATTTAGATTTACAAAAGGCTAAAATGTTTGGCAAGGAGATGCAGCAGCGCTTTAGTCATGTTGTATTTCAGATTCATCACTCAGCTCAAAGTGCAGTAGAGAATGCTGAAGTTCTCGTCACGTGCACCGTCACAGACCAACCTTATATTAAAGCAGACTGGATCCAGAAAGGAACATTTGTCAGTAACATTTCTATTATGGACTTGGAGAAGGAAGCTTTTTTACGGGCGGATAAAGTGGTGGTTGATGACTGGGATCAATCCAATCGTGAGAAAAAAATTATTAATCAGTTAGTAGTAGAAGGCAAATTTTCAAAGGAAATGCTTCATGCAGAGCTAGGGGATATTATCACCAATAAAAAAGCTGGCCGAGAAACCGATGATGAGATTATTATTTTAAATCCGATGGGGATGGCTATAGAAGATATCTCGTGCGCTTATGAAATTTATAGAAAAGCACGACAAGAAGGAGTAGGTACAATATTGAGCTTGTATTAAAGGGAAGTAAATAAGCAAGCAGTAGGCTATACGATAAAAAGTGGTTTTGTAGCGATAAAAAAGCACATGGTTTGGCACTAATAGCCAAACTAAGTGCTTTTTTTATTTACCTTATTTCTTTTCCACATTTTACATATACATGATGTAGAGGTGAAAAGGAGGGATTGTGGATGAACCAGGAGGAACAACGTCAACTAGAATATGCAATTGATGAAATAACAGAAATTGCCAAAGGGTTTGGCTTAGATTTTTATCCTATGCGGTATGAGATATGTCCTGCGGAGATTATTTATACGTTTGGGGCCTATGGCATGCCGACTAGATATTCGCATTGGTCGTTTGGTAAAAACTTCTTCAAAATGAAGCTTCAATATGACTTAAACCTTAGTAAAATTTATGAGTTAGTGATTAACTCTAATCCATGCTATGCCTTTTTATTAGACGGAAACAGCTTGGTCCAAAATAAATTAATTGTGGCACATGTACTGGCTCACTGCGATTTCTTCAAGAATAATGTACGTTTTAGCAATACGAATCGCAATATGGTAGAAAGCATGGCAGCTAGTGCTGATCGTATTCGGGAGTACGAAATTGCCTATGGGAAAGAGAGAGTGGAGGAATTATTGGACGCTTGCATTGGGGTTCAAGAGCATATTGATCCACGACTGATCCAGCCCAAAAAAGAAAGAACAAAGTTATATGCGGAAAAGACGGATACTCCTAAGACTTATAAGCCTAGCTCACCATATGATGATTTGTGGAAGCTTGATCAAGATGCTCCGATAACAGATACGGCATCTAATCAGCCTCAACGATTTCCCGCGCAGCCGGAGAAAGATTTACTCTGGTTTATTCAGGAATATAGCCCATATTTGGCACCATGGCAGCGTGATATCATGACCATTATACGTGATGAAATGTTATATTTTTGGCCACAAATGGAAACGAAGATTATGAATGAAGGCTGGGCTTCCTTTTGGCATTGCCGGATTCTTCGCGAAATGGACTTAACGGAGGCGGAAACAATTGAGTTTGCTAAGCTGCATTCCTCGGTTATACAGCCATCTACGACTAGTATTAATCCGTATCATTTAGGGTTGAAAATGTTTGAAGATATTGAAATGCGTTATAATAATCCTACGAAAGAAGAACAGGAGCGTTTCGGTCGCAAACCAAATCAGGGAATGGAAAAAATCTTTGAGGTGCGCGAATTAGAGGGAGATATTTCTTTTATCCGTAACTATCTTACAGAGGATCTTGTAAGGCGATTGGATATGTATACTTTTGGAAAGCAGGGGAGTGACTGGGTGATCACACAGAAGCAATGGGAGCTGGTGCGTGATCAATTGGTACTTTCACGTGTAAATGGTGGATTCCCCTACTTGATCGTCCAAGATGGTGACTATCTGCGTAGCGGAGAATTGTATATCAAGCATCTATACGAGGGATTAGAGCTAGATGTGAAATACATTGAGAAAACCTTACCGTATGTTTATACATTATGGGGCAAAAACGTACACATTGAGACTACATTGGATGATCGGGCTGTGGCTTTTAGCTATGATGGGAAAAAGGTACAACGGAAATTTTTATAGAATATAGCTAATCTGTTCGGTTAAATCAGATCAGGGTATGTACATCTCGAATCATCTGCATGGATGATACGGGATGTTTTTTGTTTGCTTGGACTATTCGCGAAATCCTCTCTATTACTGACAATTTGCTAATCTTTTTTGGATAACAATATTACATATCTGTGAAGTTTAGTATAATAGCTAAAATGGCGTAAAAAACTAAGGAGTAATCCGTTAGTTGCATAGAGAAGCATAGCGACTCAGGGGATATAGCACCTTAGCTTACCTAAAAGAAACTAGACATCTCGAGCAGAAGGAGCTTAGCCTGTTCATGAACAAACCTGGCAAAAGGAAGTTACAGCTTAGCTTGCACACAAAAATTATCTTGCTTATTGGAATTGTCGTTATTAGTTCTCTACTGGTTACAAATGTGCTGATTAGCAGGGATATTGCTAGCCAGACCAAGCATAGCTTGTCTGAGAAGGTAACCGATATTGGGCGAATTGTAGCTAATTCGGTAATTGTTATTGAGGGGTTAACAGGCAAGCGAGATCAAGCCGAAATTCAGACCTTCTCTAATCGGATTAAAGATTTGACGAATGTGAGCTTTGTGGTCGTGCTTGATATGAATTTAATTAGAAAATCTCACCCGATTCCTTCCAGAGTAGGACAATCCTTTTTGGATCGAGAAGATGCGAGCGCTTCATTATCTGGTAAGGAATACATTTCTATTGCAGTAGGAGTGCTGGGGGAGGCTTTACGAGTATTTACACCTGTATATGATTACGATGGAAAACAGATTGGCGTTGTGACTGTCGGAATCGCATTAGATGATGTAGGAAAGGCAGTTAAACAGAGCCGATCGGTGATTTATCTAAGCATGATACTCGGGATTGTAATTGGTATTATTGGAGCGTTGCTGCTAGCCAGACATATTAAAAAAATTCTGTTTGGACTAGAGCCCTTTGCTATTGCAAAAGTGCTAGAAGAACAAAACGCGATGCTTCAATCCGTACGTGAAGGCGTTATAGCCGTGGATCGGGAAGGAATTATTACCTTGGTCAATTCGGAGGCCCGTCGATTATTACAGCTAGCGGACAACTCTGAAGAAATCGTAGGAAAGTGCGCTAGTGACCACATGTGGATATTGGAGGAAACTCTGCGTACGGGCAAGGCACAGTTAGATGAGCATTACAGCATCAATGGAATCTCTCTTGTGATTAACTGTGTACCAGTAGTTGTTGATGATCACGTAGTAGGGGTTGTGGCTACGTTCCGAGATAAAACAGAAATACAACAACTGGTAGAACAAATTACAGGAATCCAGCTCTATGCTGACGCACTTCGGGCCAAATCGCACGAATTTAAAAATAAATTGCATGTCATTCAAGGCATGATACACATGGGCTATTATGACCAGCTCAATGAATATATTAAACAAATTTCCATTCAGCACCAAAAAGAAATTGGGTTTATTGTGAGAAGGATTAAGAGCACAGTGTTCGCTGGATTTTTATTGGGGAAAATTAGCGATGCTAGAGAAGATGATGTAGAGCTGATTTTAAATGAAGAGAGCTATTTAGCGGAGACGGAGGATTCGGAGCTGATTCATTCTCTCATTACCATAGTTGGAAATCTGATTAATAATGCTATGGAAGCCTCTATACAGGCAGAGGTTAAAAAAGTAGAGCTGAAGATTGAACAAACAGAAGAGCAGATTTTAATTGAACTAACCGATAGCGGACAGGGAATTCCACCAACATTTAGACGAGAAATCTTTGTGAAGGGTTTTTCGACTAAAGGAGAAAATAGAGGATTGGGGCTGTATTTTGTTACTCAGCATGTGGATAAGTGGAAAGGTGAGATTGCTATCCATTCTGTTGAGGGCAAAGGAACAAGCTTTGTAATAGCCCTGCCTTACAAAATGAAGGATGAGTATGATGATTAAGGTGCTAATCGTAGAGGATGACCCAATGGTTGCAGAATTTAATAAAAGATATCTAGAGATGGTGGAAGGCTTCACCGTTCAGGCAGTGGCCAATGATGTTAAGAAGGCTTTAGAGATTATTGATGAGATAGAGGTTGATCTCGTTCTTCTTGATGTGTATTTGCCTGGAAAGAGTGGGTTTGACTTTCTCACACAAATACGTCAAAGAGAAAGAAGTATTGATGTCATTATGATCACGGCAGCATGCGATACGAAAAGCATTAATAAGGCGTTGCAATTCGGTGCTGTTGATTATTTGATTAAACCGTTCGAATTTGAACGCTTTCAGGAGGCGCTTCAAGATTACAAAGAGAAAGCTAGTGTGATGAAACGCCAAAAAAAATTAAGTCAAACCGATTTGGATAAATTTTTGTTAGCAAAGGATAAAGATCATACCCAAATTTTATTGGATCTTCCCAAAGGATTAACGCGCACGACATTGCAATTGATTTGGGATCATATTACCGAGAGAAAAGGACAAGCATTCTCCACGGAAGAAATGGCGCACGAGGTAGGTATTTCACGTGTATCCATGCGGAAATACTTAAATTTTTTAAGCGAAATTGGAGTATTGAAGGCTGAAATTATGTACGGTACCGTAGGACGGCCTGTGTGTAAACACCGTACAGTTGAGGATAGCAGCGAGCGCATTAAACAATATATGTAAGAAAAAGGCGACTAGCATTTGACTGGTCGCTTTTTTTATTTATGAAAGCAGACATTCTGCTTATCTAATTACATTAGTTACATAATTGATTTAATAAGTTATATAAGGTAGGCAGAATAGAAAAGTAGGATTATGATAGAACCATAAAGAATGTGAATTGATTCACAAGGGTAAAACAAATAACTCACTTATTTTTTTGAACCACAATGTGAAAGTATTCACATTTTCGATACAAGGGGGAGTGCTCGATGAATATCGGGGAAATTTTTATTAGCACATTAACAGATAGCAAAATTGTTAGTGCCATTAGTTCTTCTGTCTTCATTATTTTCTTAGGATTCTTTTTACGTAAGAAGGAAGTTTTATCAAAGCAAACAGCTAAGATTCTAAGCAACGTTATCTTATCTGTAGCTCTTCCAGCACTAGCATTTACGGCCTTTATGACTGACATCGATACAGAATCCTTGAAGCAAGGGATTAACCTTCTGATTTGGGGAATCTTGGTCTACGTCGTACTCATTATTGTTTCTAAACCACTGTTTGCTAAATATGCAGGTGATAAACAAGATGTATTACGAGTTCTAACGATCTTTGGTTCTACTACTTTCTTCGGAATTCCAATCGTACAAGTTATGTATGGTGCAGTCGGAGTTATGTACGCTTCTATCTTTAACATTGGATATCGAATTTTCCTTTACTCTTACGGCTATATCAAGATGTCTGGTTTAAAAATGGAAGCGAAAAACATCAAGACAATGTTCTTAAATCCAATCGTATTAGCTACCTTTGCAGGATTGTTTATCTGGATGTTCCAAAATTACATTCCACAGGTTCACATGATGGCAGATGGAAAAGAAGTAAGTTACGCATTCCTGCGCATAGATAAAACAGCTTTGTGGCTATTCAAACCAATGGATTATCTAGCTAAATTAGCTTCTCCACTTGCTTGGTTGTCTATCGGTGCTACTCTAGCTGAGATTTCTTTAAAAGATGCTGTACGAGTTAAAGATGCTTGGTACTACAGCTTAAACAAAGTAGTTATCGTTCCAATTATTAATATCGTGATCTTGACTGTGCTAACAGTGATTGGTCTATTGCCAGTATCTCACGTAGCTCTAGCAACAGTAGTAATCATGATGGCTACACCAACAGCAACAGTGGCAGCAGCTTATGCCATCAGCTTTGATAAAGAGGCAGTATTAACATCTAACTGCTCCTTGTTATCCACAATACTTGGTGTACTAGCAATGCCTTTATGGATTGTCGTCCTAGAAATGATTAAATCTATGGGACTGTTTGTATAAAAGAAATAACGAAATGCAGAGAAGCTTGTAAATAGGTTCACAACAGAGAGGGAGGATTTCAAATGAAAACAGTTAATCTAGTTTGCTATGGTGTACGAGATGTAGAGGTTGAATTCTTTCAAAAACTAAACAAATTTAATTATAATTTAACACTAGTAACAGATTTAATGAATGATACGAATGTTGAGATGGCTAAAGGTGCAGATGCGGTTATGGTTCGCGGTAATTGTAAGGCGACTCGCACGAATATCGAAAAATTAGCTAGCTACGGAGTAAAATATTTACTGACTAGAACAGTAGGGTTTAACCATATTGACCTACAAGCGGTGAAGGATTGCGGTATGAAAGCTGCTCGCGTACCAGCTTATTCTCCAAATGCGATTTCTGAATTAGCACTTACACTTGGCATGATGCTGATGCGCAATGCTTCTTATACAGCTAATAAAACAAAAGACAAAGACTTCACAGTTGATGCTTCTATGTTTAGTAAGGAGATTCGCAATTGCACAGTAGGTATCCTAGGTACCGGTAAAATCGGGTTAACAACTGCTAAATTATTCAAAGGCTTGGGAGCTCATGTAGTAGCATACGATGTGTTTGAAAATGAACAGGCTAAAATCATTGTAGATTACCTGCCTTTAGATGAAGTATTAGCGAAATCTGACTTGGTATCTGTACATGTTCCGTTCTTCAAGGATCAGAACTACAAAATGATCAACGATGAGTTCCTTGCGAAAATGAAAGATCAAGCTGTGCTAATCAACACTTCTCGCGGTGAGTTGCAAGACAATGAAGCAATTCTACGAGCTTTAGAAACAAATAAACTAGCTGGGTTTGGTACAGACGTATTCGAAAATGAATCTGCTTTCTTCTTCAAAAACTTGAAGGATCAGGCTTTGCCTAATGAAACAATTGAAAAACTAATCAACATGTTCCCTCGTGTACTGGTAACACCGCATATCGGTTCTTACACAGACGAAGCGCTTACCAACATGGTAGAAATCTCTTATGAAAACCTATATAGCTTCCTTACTCAGGGAAGATGTGATAACGAAGTAGCATAACAATTTGGCAAAGGAATAGTTCCTTTGGTAAACAGCCACCTTTCATCTGATTAGAGAAAGGTGGCTGTTTTGATTTGACTGATTTGTTCTATTGAATATGAAGTTGTTTCTGAGCTGGTTCTGGAATGTCCTTAATAGCTACGTTATCAAGTGTTATCACTTCGCCTTGCTGATTGATTGTGAATTTAACTAAAGAGCCCTCAGGTATTTTAGAATCTGCGATGTAAGTTAGGATTTTCTTATTGCCATCTTTATCATAGGTAGGGAGAGTATATTCCTTGCCTTTGTCGGTTAAGTCTTTACCTTCACTTAACATGGCAGCGTAAAATTCTGTTTCATGACCTAACACATTGTATTGATCCCGTTCACAGCCTACCAAAGCCATACTTCCTAGTAACAGAATGATAAGGCCTAGATTCTTTTTCAATACAAACACATCCTTTCTATCGTTATCGATATGATGAAATCCCTTTATATACAACATTTCTGCAAAAAAATCTTCTGCTTCAAGAGTTTGCTAAGTGGTGACTAGCTTGCCAAATCAATAGGATATTCAGCTTACAATCACTAAAGTTATACAAAACATACGAAATATTCATTTAATTGTCAACTTTTTTGACAGCTTAAAATGGAACAGCCAGCCTCAGGTTTCCCACAACTTTTCCTTAAGGTGGACATTCACCTGACATACTCCCTTAGTAAATTGATACTTGTAAGAAGTTCTTCTTGCAAATCAACTATGAAGGAGTTTGATTCGAATGAATAAAAAAGCATCGAAATGGATGATCGGAGCATTAGCTCTTGCAGTGTTTGCACCAACTGCTGCTTTTGCGGCAACTACTTCAAATGTAGAGACAACAAAAGCAGAACAAACCTTTCAAAAACGTGGACATTTTTCTCTAGAGGATAGACAAGCCAATCAGGAGGAATTAATGAAGATCATTAATAAATACAATCCTGATCTAGCTGACGATTTCCAAAAGCTGTTTGATCAGCAGGAAAAAATGAAAGAAAAACGTCCTCAAATGGATGAAGAAACAAAGAAAAAGCTAGATGAAATTCGTGAACAGGTAAAGGATGGCTCATTAACGCAAGAGCAAGCCAAGGAAGAGATGGAAAAGCTTGGACTGAAAGGCTTTGATAAGGTTAAGATCAAAATTAAAAACTTAGATGAGGAAACAAAAAAGAAACTGGATGAAATTCAGGAACAAGTAAAAGCTGGAACATTAACGGAAGAACAAGCAAAAGAGGAAATGGAAGAGCTAGGCATCAAGCAGCCTGTTCATAAAATCATCAAGCTTGACGAAGAAACGAAAAAGAAACTGGATGAAATTCGTGAGCAGGTGAAGGCTGGAACACTAACGGATGAGCAAGCAAAAGAAGAAATGGAAAAGCTAGGCATCGAGCAGCCTGTTCGTAAAATCATCAAGTTTGACGAAGAAACGAAAAAGAAACTGGATGAAATTCGTGAGCAAGTAAAAGCTGGAACATTAACGGAAGAACAAGCAAAAGAAAAGATGGAAAAACTCGGTGTCAAGAATGCGATCTATAAAGACATCAAACTTGACGATGAAACCAAGCAAAAACTAGATGAAATCCAAGAGCAAGTGAAAGCTGGAACATTAACGAAAGAACAAGCAAAAGAAGAGATGGAAAAACTAGGTATCAAGCATTTTGGTCATGCAGGAAAAGAGAATATCATGGAACAGATCAAAGCAGCCGCTGATGCGGATGATGCTGATACCGTAAACAAACTACTACAAGAGTGGTTAGAAAAAATGCAAAACAAGAAAAATCCAAAAGCAGAGGCTGAGTCTGAAGCAAAGGATGAGTAATTGAAATAGATAAGTAGCAAAAAAGCAAAGCTAGTGGCTACTATTACGGCAAATAGTAAGCTTCTAGTGGGTGCGTAAAAGGCAAGGTTAAAAAAACGGCAGTAGTATCCGGCAAAGTAGCAGTAAGAATGCGGCAAAAAGTAGTATCCTCATGTTTATAGTACCCTCCCACTTTCGATATAATGCGTGATGATTGGCATGGTTTTCCTGAATTTTCAGGAAGGCCATGCCTGTGTGTAGTTTTTTATGTTTGAACTGCCAAAACATACCCTCTTTTCCTTTCGGGATGTTTTTCGTATTCTTTTGATAAAGCCCTAGCCTCATATACTGGAAGGGAGCAAATTATGCAAACAATTGTAATCGTAGAAGATGAAGTACCGATCTCTCGGGTTCTACAGGTATATTTAGAAAAAGCGGGATATCAGGTAGAGCTTGCCTTTGATGGTGAAGAAGCGATACATACATTTGAGCGTGCGGCACCTTCCCTGGTTTTATTGGACGTCATGCTGCCAGGGCAGAGTGGATGGAAGGTTTTAGAGCATATTCGCACCAAAAGTAGCTGTCCTGTGATTATGCTGACAGCGTTGGGTCAACTGGATCAAAAGATAAATGGGCTAAATCAGGGGGCAGACGATTATATTACCAAGCCTTTTATTGGTGAGGAGGTCGTAGCACGTGTCAATGCCGTTTTACGCCGCTCCTTACTAGTCATGGGTGACTACCAAACTCGAATTTTTGGAAGTTTAAAAGTAGATTATCGAGCCCATTCTGTCACCTTGCACGGTATTGAGCTTACTTTTACGCCGCGTGATCTTTCTCTGTTTTTATTTTTAGCGCAGCATCCCAATCAGACCTTTACTAGAGAGCAATTAATCGAGCAGGTTTGGGGGATGGACTATGAGGGCAGTGATCGTGCTGTCGATCTTGCAGTGAAGCGTATCCGCAGAACCCTGCAAAATTGGCCAACCGATGAAGGAGAAATTCGTACACTACGAGGATTGGGGTATCAGTTCTGTGTCAATGAAAAATAAAGAGCGGAAAACGTTATTAACCTATTGGACAACTCGTTATGTATTAACCTTATGCGTTGGTCTTGTTGTCATTGGACTTTTCTCTAGCATGTGGATAAGCTACAATGAAACGCAAAAAAGGCTAGATGTCATGAGGTACATGGCTGTGGAGATTTCGGAACAAATTGTATCAGCAGACGGGACGACGATTGTGATACCTGCCTTCCTGTCACGATTGGTAGAGAATCGCCAACGCTTCATGGGTGGATTTAAGCCCATGGTTATGATATTAGATGCACATAGGCAGGTTATTTTTGGAAAATCAAATCGATTTGTTGACGATATCCTCCGCCGAATCTCTCCGGATTGGGAAGAAGATCAGGACGTGCAAGAAATACAGACGCGCTCAGGAGATACTGCCATTTTTCTTACCCAGAAGATAGAGGAGAATGGTCAAACACTGGGGTGGGTATTTCTCTTCTCGCCGAAAAAAGAGATGGATCGCAGCATAGAGACGTTGCAACAATTATGCATTATGCTGACAAGTCTTGGATTATTAGGCTGGATCGTTATTTATTATCTAACAAAAAAATTATCGGAGCCCGTGAAGGAAGTTGCGGATGCTGCTAAACAGATTGTGACGGGACACTATGATATTGAACTGAAGAAGGATATCAAAGAAAAGGAAATCTATGAACTAATTCATTCGTTTAAAGACATGGCTGATCGACTTCGGCAGTTAGAATTGATGCGAACGGAGCTATTGGCTGGAGTTACCCATGAGCTGAAAACACCCGTTACCTCTATCAGCGGGCTGTTACAAGCGGTGAAGGATGATGTGGTGACCGGTGAGGTAGCCAAAGAGTTTCTGGAGATTTGCTCCAAAGAGATTTTACGCTTACAAAAAATGGTGGAAGATTTATTAGATTTTAACTCATTTGCAGTAGGGGATATTAAAGTTAACAAACAACCACAGAACATGAATCATCTGGTGCAGGAAATTACGCATCAATGGTTGATTGGACAAGATGAGAATACGCTTGTTCTACAGACGAATATTCCTGAACAAGAAGTATGGATTGACACCGACCCACTACGTATACAGCAAATTTTATATAACCTATTAAATAACGCAAAGCAAGCAACAGGATTAAACGGAATTATACAGGTAGCTCTATTACAGCAAGATGACGTTCTTCAAATTTGTGTTCAAGATAATGGTGTCGGCATTCCAGAAACAGAAAAGGAATATATTTTTGAGCGATTTTATCGCGGAGAAGAGAAGAAGCACAAGGTTAGAGGGCTTGGATTAGGATTACCCTTTAGCAAAATGATGGCAAAGGCACTTGGTGGCGATCTTGAATTGACGGAGAGTGTTCAGGAAAAGACCATTTTTACGTTGTCATTACCCCAATGAGGAACATCAAAAAGATTATCCACAGATAAAAAACATTCTATAGAAGTTGTCCACAATTACTGATTTCAAAGGTAGCTGTGGACAACTTTTTTTTAATAATCCTTCTTGCTATCTTTGTAAAGGATTCCTTTCTTTTGCCCCCATTTTTCACCAAGTTTCCCACAAGACAGACATCTAGCTGACATACAGCGAACTTATATTTAGTTCATCACGAAGGCGGTTTACAAAATAAACAATTTTTTGGGGGAAATCTCAATGCTTGGAAGTACAACGAGGACATCATTTTTAAGTGGAATGGGAAAAAGGAAAAGATGGATCATCACGGGAGCAGTAGCTATAGCTTTACTGTGTGGAACGGGTGTTTTTGCCTATAGTAAGCTGCTATCTCCTTCACGTGCAGCTTCGATTATGCAGACAACTCAAGTCCAGCGAGGGGATGTGTCGGAGGTAGTTACTGCTTCAGGCACCGTACAAGCTGCACAGCAAATGACAGTTAACTTTCCGAGTGGTGATCAGTCCGTAACAGCAATCAACGTTAAAATAGGTGATACTGTTAAAGCAGGGCAGGTACTGGCTACAATGGATCAATCCGCTGCTTTGATGCAAATAAAGATTGCAGAAGCTAACCTCTTATCAGCTAAGGCAGGTTTAGCGGAAAAAATGCAGGCAAAGGATGAAAATGAAATTGTAGTCCTACAGTCAAATGTAACAAAAGCAAAAGCAGCATTAGAATCTGCTAAGAAAAATTACGACAATCAAAAGGCCCTGATCCAACAAGAGAAAGCGAGCGCTACCTTACAAGAGGCTCAAAAAAATCTGGAGACGCAAAAAAAATTATACGAAGCCGGCGCTATTTCCAAAAGTGAATTAGATCAGGCGCAAAATAGTTTGAATCAGGCAGAAGCTGAATACAAAACAGCCAGCATGCAGCACAGTCAGACAGTAGACCAGAGTAATAATAATGTTGCCCAAGCACAGGCTGCCTACGATTCTGCGCTAGCCCAATTTAATCAAGCTAAGGCTCCGATCCAAGAGTCTTCCTTACAAGCCGCAAAAGCATCAGTTGCTCAAGCTGAGGTACAACTGCAACAGCAACAGCAGAATTTAGAAAAGCTCACCTTAAAAGCACCAATGGATGGTGTTATTTTACAGGTGAATGGGCAGGTAGGAGAAGCGGCAAGCTCTCCCTTTTTGATTATGGACAACTCGAATTCTGAACAGTTGGGAGTAATGGCCCAGATCAGTCAGAACGATATCGGTAAAATCAAGCAGGGGATGGAAGCTACTTTTACGATTGGAACCTACAATAATAAAAAATTTCAAGGAAAAGTAGAAACAGTGTACCCAGAAGGGAGTACAGAATCAGGTGTGACAACCTATAAAGTACTTCTTACTGTCGAAAATAAAGAAGGATTGTTAAAGCCAGGCATGACGCTCCAGACAACAATTCATGCAGGGGCGCAAAAGAATGTGCTCTACGTTCCAATTACTGCTTTGCGCGAACAAGGCGGGAAAACTGGAGTTTTGGTAAAAGGAAAAGATGGTACTAGTACAGATACGGACACACAAGCCGATTCAAAAGGCAAATCGCTTGACAAAGGGCAAAATGTATCAGGTTTTCAATTCAAGGAAGTAACGACTGGACTAATAGGCTCAGATCGCGTTGAAATTACGTCTGGACTCGAGGAAGGAGATCAAATCCTTTTAACTATGCAGGTAGCTAACAGCTCCTCGAATAGTCGCCAAATGGGTCAGGGGCCAATGTCGTCAGGTATGGGTGGTATGCCTGTAATGGGAGGAGGTATGCCAAGTGGCGGAGCTAGTTTCCAAGGTGGGGCAAGAGCAAGATAATGCTAAAGCTGTAATTCGGATTGCAGATGTGAAAAAGAAGTATGTAATTGGAGATCAAGAAATACATGCCCTGCGAGGAGTAAATCTTAGCATTGAAGAAGGGGATTTTGTAGCCATTATGGGGCCTTCAGGATCAGGTAAATCTACTATGATGAACATGATTGGTTGCTTGGATCTGCCTTCAAGTGGAACCTTTTATCTTGATGGCTATCCTGTTTCGGAGGCAGAGGATGAGGAGCTGGCTAAAATTCGGAACCAAAAAATAGGTTTTGTTTTTCAAAATTTTAATCTGATTCCGCGTACACCCGCAGTAGAAAATGTGGAGCTTCCACTTTTATATGCAGGTGTAGAAGCTAAACAAAGACGACAGCGAGCTATTGATTCCCTACATAGAGTCGGACTTGGCAATCGGTTATATAACAAACCAAATGAGTTATCAGGTGGACAGCAGCAACGTGTTTCCATTGCCCGTGCCTTGGTTAATGAACCTGTGATTATTTTGGCGGATGAGCCTACCGGTGCTCTTGATACGAAAACAAGTCAAGAGATCATGGGAATTTTTCAACGATTAAATAATGAAGGAAAAACGGTTATTTTAGTCACTCACGAACCAGATATTGCTGAATACGCTAAGCGAGTCATCCATTTCCGTGACGGACAGATTGTAGCTAATGAGGTAATTCAAGATCGAAGAATAGCGAATTCCGAGGAAGTGGTAGTATGAATTATTGGGAAGCTATGCGCGTATCACTGCGGAGTGTTACAGCTAATAAGCTTAGGTCCTTTCTAACTATGCTAGGTATTATGATCGGCGTGTCTGCTGTGATCGCAATGGTAGCGATTGGAGAAGGAGCAAAAGCAAGTGTAGCCAATCAAATTAACGGGTTAGGGAGTAATCTGTTGATTATCTCGGCAGGGCAAGCAAGGCAAGGTGGCATTAGCTTGGGGGCAGGCTCGCTTTCACTCAGTCTAGAGGATGCTTTAGCCCTTCAACAAAAGGATTCGATAGCAGATGTTACCCCTGCGGTTAGCACCCGAGCCCAATTGGTGTATCAGAATAGCAACTATTTATCCAGTTTGGAGGGCACGACGGAAGCCTTTCCACAGGTACGAAATGTTAGCTTACAAGAGGGACGATTTTTTACTAGCTTTGAGGTAAGCGAGCAAGCAAATGTGGTGGTTATCGGTCCAGAGATTGTCACAAATCTCTTTGCCAGCTCCAATGAAAGTCCTATTGGCAAAACGATTGAAATTAATCGTATTCCATTTACAGTGGTTGGCATTTTAAAAAGTCAAGGAAGCTCCGGCATGACTAATAACGATGATAAGGTAATGATTCCAATTACTACGGCGATGGAGCGTCTAGGACAAAGCAGTATTCGCACGATTTATGCCTCGGCAACATCAGCAGATGAAATGCTTCAGGCTCAGTTTGATATTCAACAAACCTTGCGATCTCAGCATAAGCTAATGCCTAGCCAAGAAAACGATTTTACCATAAGCTCTCAATCAGATATTTTGGAAACAGCGCAAAGCGTAACCAACGTAATGACAACATTGCTATCGGGAATTGCTGCGATTTCTTTAGTGGTAGGCGGCATCGGTATTATGAACATCATGCTGGTCTCCGTAACAGAGCGTACTCGTGAGATTGGGATTCGCAAGGCCATTGGAGCAACTAAGACAGCGATTATGCAACAATTTCTGATTGAATCAGTTACGCTGAGTATCTTGGGTGGGCTCATTGGAATTGTGCTGGGAGTTGGAGCGGCTTGGGTCGTGAACAAGCTGGGAAGAGTGGAGATTGCTATTACAATAACTCCCATGCTGTATGCCTTTTTATCATCCTTATTGGTAGGTGTGGTATTCGGCGTGTATCCTGCAAAAAAGGCCGCAGAGATGAAGCCAATTGATGCATTGCGGTATGAATAGAAATACATGTGTATCTACTATATTGAAGCGTAAAGAAGAAGATTTGGCACTTATGTCAATGTGAAGGTTGAGTAGAGCCCTTTATTCCTTGTTTTGTCAACAGGAAAAAGGGCTTTTTCCTATATAATGATTTAGTTAAATAAAAATGAAACCTTTTCTCATTTATTCTGTATTAGTTAGTAAGAAGTTACAATGTACGCCAAAGATAAGAGATTATATTTGCACGATTTGGTAGAAGCTATTTTTACCATAAGAAAGGAGTCCCTATAGGGATAGATGGACATGAGAAAAGAAAGACATCGCCAAATTCAAATTATGAAGCTCCTCGGTGGAGAAAATAGATGGTTTACAGTTCAGGAGTTATCAGAGAAAATAGGTTGCTCATATAAGACTGTTGCCAAGGAAATTTCCATATTAAAGGATTTTTTGCCGCCTGGCTGGGAGATTAGTTCTGTAAAAGGGAAGGGCGTCCAATTATTTTTACCGGAAAGCTCCTCAATAAATGAAGTGATATCTTTATTTGTAAGAGACTCGTTTACTTTTCAAGTATTTCAGCAATTGCTTGAAGGAAATTGTAAAACCGTTTCCCAATTAGCCGAACATTTATTTATCCAAGGACCTTCTCTTCAAAACGTTCTAAGAAGGGTAGGGAAACATTTAAAGACCTATAAATTACAGCTTCAAAGAAATCCCCTCCAAATTGTGGGGAATGAACTTCAAATCATCATGATGTTTTTTGAACTATATACTAGCTCTTATACCAATAAAGAATGGCCGTTTACAGAATACGAGGAAGTATGTCTGCGATACTTAGACGAGATTGAAGAGGGATTAGACATCACTTTTGATGTATGCGATAGGCATAAGCTCTCCTATTTTTTGGCGATTGTATTAAAAAGAAAAAAACAAGGCTATCAAATCAATTTAGGCAATCCCATTTCTCACTATAATATTGAGACACCTTATTATCATACAATATCCACGATACTCGATCAGTTAACATCAGAGTATAATATCTCTTTAACAACAGAGGACAAAGTAATTATGACGATTGTTATTAAGGCTTCTAAGCATGTGTATAAGGATGTCGGCAAAGTAAAAAGGGAAGCGCTTCAATATTTTCATGAAGGAAAAATACAAGTATTCCTATATATGAAAGATTTCATTCGTATGCTTGAAAATAAAATCAACAAGCCGTTGATTCATGACGAGGAATTTGTTTTTACCTTAATCGATTACTTTAAGCGAACCATGTATACCCTAAAGTATTTCTCTACGATAAAAGTAAAGGAAAAATCCATTACCAATTATATTAGGGAAAAGCACCGAGAAACGTTTTTACAGGTGAAAGAAGTATATAATGAATGGGCAAAAAAATACGGGATAGCAGATCATATCATTGATGATGAAATTGCTAATGTCACCATGCAAGTAGAAGCTATGATTTCATTTAAGCCTACATCTAAAAAGGCTCTTATTATATCTGGTGATGGGACAAGCTGGAAACGATATATGGAGGCTATTTTAAGAGAAAGGTTTGGTGAGAAATTACAAATATTAGATCAATTTTTGTATGATATAACAGAGGAACAAATCAAAACGCTAGGTATCGATATAATCATTACGACTATTCCTATTGATATACAATCCATTCCGGTTATTCGTGTTCAATCCATTTTATCTCAACGTAACCTTCATACCCTTCAGCAATTTATCAACGACGATAAATAATATACCTGTCAATGTGAAAAAGACGTTTTCTCTTTCAATCATAATGAAAGAGAACGTCTTTTTTTCTGTAAGAGCCTATGAATACTAAAACGCATAAAAATGGATGGCCTTGCATACAGGAAAGTCATTATCAAAATGAATAGCGAGAGATGACATTATCAAGGAAATAAAAAAATTGCCTTTAGTAACGGTAATTAATACACTTGATAGGAAAATCAGTTCATATGTAATATATGTATTACGACTTAGGTATAAAGTCTTATGTAATGTCAGCTTTTAGGGAGGATTTATAAATATACATGCAGTTACTTTCTCAAAATCACAGTGGTTCTGGTATGAGACTTTCAAGCGATATTTATAGTAGCAATCGCTCGATTTCGGCGGGCAATGGAGGAACTTTCACTCAAAGTTTGTTTGGACACAATTCCATCCATGTTCAACATAAAAATATAGCGGATACCCCTGCTAAGGATGTTATATCTGGACAAGCAAGGAAGGAAGCCATAGATTTTGTGCATACCACATTGGATAATTCCTACTCTAAAGCTATCGCAGGAGAACAAATAGGCTCCAGCGCTCAGGATATGCTGGCAAATTTAATTTCTACATGCAAGAATAACTCAATGATCATGGATTTACTAGGAAGGATTTGCGTTTTTGATAAAAGCATATTTGTCCATTCCTTACATGTAATGATTTATAGTGTATTAGTTGGATTGAGAATGGGCTTGAATAAACAGCAAATCATAGATTTAGGCTTAGGGGCGCTTTTACATGATGTAGGGAAATTGATGATCCCAACTCAGATCATTCAGAAGCCGGATTCACTAACGAATGAGGAATATGACATGATGAAGACGCATGCAAGCAAAGGATTTGCTTTGTTGAGACGACTGCCGGCAATTCCAGAGATCGTTGCGCAATGCGCTTATCAGCATCACGAACGTATGGATGGAAATGGGTATCCGCGTAACTTGCAGGAAAAAGATATTCATTTATTTGCGAAAATCATTGGAGTGTGTGACGTCTTCGAAGCTTTAACGAGCCAGCGTGTTTATCGAAAGCCGATGCTACCGCACGATGCCATGGAATTTTTATTTGCAGGCTCAGGCACCCAGTTTTGTCAGAAGGTATTGCAAGCGTTCCGTAATTCCATCTATTTATATCCTGTAGGTATGTTTGTAACGTTAAGCTCAGGCTATTCAGGTGTCGTTGTCAAAAATAATCCGGGTATGCCTTCACGACCTATTGTTCGTCTTTTAGAAAATAAAGCACATGTTACATTACCTCCATTTGAAATAGATTTGTCGAGCGAATTGAATTTGGTGATTTCCGATTGCAAAGCGATCGGATAAGAATGGAACAAGAAAATGAAATAAGTCCATGTAATGAACTGTCTATAGGGAGGAATGTTTCGAATTTTATATCTGAAACATCCCTTCTTCTCTTATAATAGAACTAACATCTGGTGCTACTTGTCAAAAGCAATTTAGGAGGAATTCAAATGAATGACCTAAATGATTTACGGCAATTATTTCGAGATGATCAGGTTTCTATAAGTGAGAGTGTTTTGGAGCTACATAGCAAAGATGAATCTTATCACACCCCTGTCTTACCTGATGTAGTGGTGTTTCCTGAATCCAGGGAGGATGTGTCACGTCTGCTTGCTTTTGCTAACGACCGTGAGCTACCTGTGGTTCCATTTGGTATCGGAAGCAGTTTAGAAGGACATGTGATTCCGGTGAATAAAGGAATATCCTTAGATTTTCAACGAATGAATCGAATTCTGGAGATTCGGCCAGATGATTTGTTGATACGTGTTCAACCAGGAATAACCAGGACCCAAGTAAATAAAGAACTGAAAAAATACGGCTTGTTTTTTTCTGTTGATCCAGGGGCAGATGCTACGCTTGGTGGAATGGCCGCGACAAATGCTAGCGGTACTACTGCTGTCCGATATGGTGTTATGCGTGATCAGGTGCGTGACCTAGAAGTCGTATTAGCTGATGGAAGCATTATTCATACCGGTGGTTTAGCAGCCAAATCATCATCTGGATACCATCTAAATGGTCTGTTTGTTGGTTCGGAAGGGACATTGGGTGTATTTACTGAGCTGACCTTACGCGTATACGGTATTCCTGAGGAAATGATGGCCGTTCGAGCTACATTTCCTGATGTGGAAAGTGCTGTTCAGACTGCGGTGACTATTCTTTCTGTAGGAATTCCTGTTGCTAAAATGGAGCTGGTAGACGAATTGTCCATTCAAAAAATGAATCGCCATAAAAATACCTCATACGAAGTGACACCTACCTTATTCCTTGAGTTCCATGGAAATACAGCAGGATTGATGCAGGATGCACAATTTGCTAGAGAATTAGCGTTAGAGAAAGGCTGTCTACATTTTCAGCAGGAGATAGATTCAAAGGCCCGGGCGCAATTATGGGAGGCTAGGCATCATTTGTACTATGCTTTTGCTCATTCCGTACCGGGAAAGCGTGTTATGACGACGGATGTATGTGTGCCGCTATCCGAACTGGCTGGTGCAGTACGCAATGCCCAACAAGTCGTGCAAGAATTGAATTTAGAGGGCGGAGTGGTTGGACATATCGGTGATGGTAATTACCATACGCTGCTCTTATTAAATCCACTTGATTCCCAAGAGCTTGCCCGTGCAGAAGCGGCGAATACCCGTATAGTTGAATATGCCTTAGCACGCGGTGGTACATGTACGGGAGAGCACGGTGTAGGGCTGGGGAAACGAAAATACCAGCAAACAGAGCATGGCGAAGCATTTCCTGCCATGTTTGCTGTAAAAAAAGCCTTTGATCCTAAAGGAATATTAAATCCAGGGAAAATTTTCAGCTAGCAAAGCAATAAGCCCTAGATGGAATACACCCTTTTCCTATCAGAAATATTGTGGGACTCACTAGGCTGGTTTGGACTGGATAAGGTCCCTTTTACATTTAGGCAGTCGCAAGTATGGTGACATATGATAGACTAAGCTTATAAATATTTACCATATCGAATATGAATGGAGTATATCATGATCATTACCAAACGAGAATTTGATGTAAAAGGGCTAAGCTATATGATTCGATCTGCAACCGAAACAGATGCGAAAGCTTTGTCTAAGCTTAGATTACAGATAGATGGGGAGACTGAAAATTTAGACAGGGAAAAAGGGGAGGCGTTCATAGATCCATTAGGTTTTGAACAATTAATTAATGCAGATACTGAAAAGAAAAGAAACTTATTTTTAGTTGCGGTCGTTCATGATCAGATAATCGGATTTTCCAGATGCGAAGGAAATCAGTTGAAAAGATTCTCACATAAAATAGAATTTGGTGTGTGCGTTTTAAAGGAGTTTTGGGGATTTGGCATAGGTAAAAATCTGTTAAAAGAATCTATTGCTTGGGCTGACTCGAATGATATTAAAAAAATTACATTGAATGTTTTAGAAACGAATGATAAGGCCATTACCCTTTATAGAAAGCTTGGCTTTGAAATAGAAGGCATACTACAAAAAGACAAAATCCTGTCTGACGGTAAATATTATAACACCATTATCATGGGAAGATGCCATGAATAAGAACAAGCTAAAATTGCTAGGTACACTAATTCACTTCAGTCCGGTAATAGAGTGCAAAACCAGTCGGAGCTACTGGTGGCACTCTATTTTTTATCCGCTCGTTTGTATATCTTTGTATCATACTTACGTTTGACGGCCTACCGTTCTATCCAAAATGCTCAACGACTTGGGACTTAAATAATTTAGCAGGAAAATGCAGTTCTCTATCCTTATGGACAATAAGCCCGTGTGTTGAGTAAATGGGCGGGGATAGTGGCAGCGTTTGGAATTCTTTTTCTTCTAGTTCTTTTTTTACGCATATTTCTGGAAGTAATGCAAAACCAATGCCACATTTCACAGCTTGCTTAATCATTTCTATGCTTGGAAACTCTAATGCACGATTTCCTTCAATTCCAGCCTCCTGCAAAATCCTACTAGCTTGAGTGTGGTATAGGCAACTGGTTCCAAAGCTTATTACGATTTCATCGTGTAACATATCCAATCCACTAGATTCAACTCTTTGTACCAAGGCATCCGAGGCAATAAAAACAAGTTTTTCCTCTAAAAGTGGGTGGAAAATCAGATCATTGCGATTGGGATTTTGCGGAACAATGCCAAAATCTACAGCGTGATCTAAAACTCTCTTCAGAATATCCGGCTGAAATCCCGCTTCTAGTCTTACTTTTATCCGTGGATATTGATTCATAAATTGTTGGATAAAGGAGGACATACGTGTTAAGAAAAAAGATTCCTGCATACGAATATGTATCGTTCCCTGCGGCTGATCCAATTCGTTCATTGCATGCTCTAAGGACATACCTAAATGTATAAATTGATACGCAAATGTAGCAAGTCTAACACCCGCTTCTGTAGGTTTTACACCTCTGGATAATCGATGAAACAATTTTTGATTGCAGGCTTGCTCCAATAACTGAATATGAGAAGTTACAGTAGATTGAACATAGCCTAATTTCTCTGCGGCTCGACTAAAGCTCTTTTCTTCTATTACTGCAATAAATGTCTGAAAGAACTTCCCTTCCAGTAATTCAATCATTGTATATCTACCTCCGTGATATCGGGAATCGAAATGGATCGTATCGTAAACATTCATAAGTAAAATCGGTAATTCAATGATATAGTAACTCTCGTACAGAAGAAAGTACTATTTCAAAAGCAGGACGATCCAAAAGGAGGAAACAAAACATGAACAAAAAACAAGGATTTAGATTAGGCGTGTACATTTTTAAAGACGCAGAGGTTATTGATTACGCAGCTCCCTACGGCGTATTTTCGGTAGCACGAAGATTTGACCCTGAATTGGATGTTTTTCTTGTAGCTGACGCGATGAAACCAATTCAAACTCAAGCGGGATTAACTGTACACCCCAACTACAGCTTCAATGACATGCCCGATTTGGATGCCTTTTTAATTCCTGGTGGCTTTGGTACCCGGCAGGAAACGAATAATAAGCGACTACACCAATACATTCGATCTCTTCCTAAAACAACTCTGCTTACAAGTGTATGTACAGGTTCATGGATTTACGGCAGAATGGGGCTTCTGGATGGTATCCCTGCAACAAATCGTAAAGAGCCAGATCATTTGGAGGCTACGGACATGGGCAAGGTGCCAATCGATCGATTAGCTGAAATTGCACCAGCTTGCAAAATCAGTCGTGCTCGTATAGTTGATACTGGCAGAATTGTAACCGCAGGCGGGATTGCTTCTGGTATGGAAATGGGCTTTCATTTGTTAAGAAGAGCAGGCTATGATGAAAACTTTATTTCGGAAGTGGCTCGCGTTATGGAGTATAAAGCAGCATATGACAACTACAAGGATGATATTGAATATTTTGAGTGTTAGGGTAATTTGGTTGGAGTAGAGAGGTAAAATTTATTGCCAAAGTCTATTTGAATCATCTATAAGTAATGCTTTGGATAAGAATTAATAGTTAATAGATCAGAAGAATGATGTTTCAAATGTTTATATCAAATCACGAAAAGGTAATTTGGAGCCTAAGTATTAAACATTCTAAGGTAGGATGTAGTAGTAGAACTTAAGAAGAAGCCAAAGTAATAACAAGTTTCCAATATAAAGCCACCAAGCAAAAATGGTCAAGCCCCCGTTTTG
>NZ_LSSO01000185.1:0-25848 GCF_001645205.1 Brevibacillus sp. SKDU10
TTTCTCCGGCTCTTTATCTTTCGCCTCGCCATCTGTACCTACATCCGGCTTGCTTTCTTTTTCTTTGTCAGTAACCGTTTTTACCGCTACCTTTAATTCTTTTGCACCTTCTTGAAGGGCATCGAATGTAATCTTGCTTCCTTGTGTGTTTACCTTATAGGCATATGCTATTCCGTAATCTGCTGCTAGGCGATTCGCTACCTTCTGGGCAACAGCCGCGGCATCATCATTTGCCTCTACCGGAACAGCAATTTGCTTATCGATTTTACCATCAGCGATATGGACAACAAGATTTCCCGCTGTAAGTGCACCTGTATTTACTTGGGTGCTGAACTTAGCCTTTTGTCCAACAATCCCAAAGCTTCCTTCCGTTCTCGTCTCCAGCTCGCCCCATGTCAGTCCTTCAACCGCCGAACCGTTCCCATTATCTACCACATTAAGAATGACATTAGCGCTGTTGCCTTTTCCCGGCTTTTGCTTAATAATAATTCCCGCTGGTGACGCGGAAGTAATAACTTCATAATTTCTGCCCTCAGTATGATGTAATAGAGCTGCTTTCAGCACATTTTCCATTTCGGCCAGCACATCTTTGTTCTTCCAGCCCACATATAGCTTATGGTTTAATGCCAATTTGCGTCCTAAGTAGTCAACTGTATTTACTTCCTCATTATTGATGTACATTTGTAACACCAAAAGAGCCGTTCCAGGTCCATTGATGGGTTGTCCATTCGAGCCTGTGACATCTCCAGACAAAGGTAAGAAATATTCACCAAGCACCTCGGTCGTATCTCGTCCTTGCCTCTCGACAGATACATCACTCATCGTAACTCCCACATTTACCGTCGGTTCAATCTTCGCATCAACCTTAATGTTAACTTGTGCCTTGACACCGTTACCTTTAACACCATCAGGAAGATTCAGCAACGCTCCCGTTATCGTAAATGCCTGTTCCTTGGTATTACCTTTTTCATAGCTAATGTTATATAAATCCCACTGCACATCTGCCTTGATGCTAGTACCCTCAGATAATACGACAGTTACTTGCTTTGGCAGGTGTAGCGCTTCTAGTGAAGCATTCGTACCGCTAACGATACCGGTAATGTCTGCTATCGGGTTCAACGACTGCACATAGCGCATTGCGTTAACTGAGAGATTAGCAATTACCTTTTGACTAGGTTGAGCAACACCGGCTGGCAAGTGAACTAATGTGCCCTTAACCTCCACTGCTTGTTGTTGTTCATTGGCTGGGTCATAATTTGACGACGTTAGCTCCCATGTGACATCCACTTTTTCGGTTTTCCCGTTACTTAACGTCACATTTACTTGCTGCGGCAGATAAAACGCAAGTGCTGTTTTACTAATGCCGTTAGGTACTTGTCCCACCTGTACAGAATCAATAGTTGTAACCTGAACAGCAGCATCAACTTTTACTCTCGCTTCTGCTTTTACTTCATTTGGATTTTTTAAACCAGCGGGAACATTTTTTACTGTACCTTCCACGGTAAAAGTCTGCTCCGCTGTATTGCCAGGGTCATACGTACTGCCATCTACATTCCATTCGATTGGCACCTGAGCCTTGCTACCGTCACTCAATTCGGCTTCTATTTGTTCAGGTAAGCCTAGCGCTGCATCCGTTTTTTTCGTACCATTCAAAACATTATTGATCGCTACAGGCTCAAGCTTAGTGATTGTACGTGCATCTTTGAAGGAAACCTTTATTTTGGCCTTAACACCATCGCTATTAGCAATTCCCACTGGAGGCAAACCAGATCGATCTCCCAAATTACCGAAAAATTGAACTGTATGGGCGCCCGGGCTGCTTTCATCATAATCTCCACGTTCCCAAGAAACATCAACTGGTTGGGTCGTACCATCATCTAGGGTTACATCTACGCTATTTGGTAACCCCAACTGATAAAAGCTTGTGCCATTTTCTTTTTCGAGAATATCATCTAACGGATTCACACTTACGATCTGCTTTGCTGCCGATACCGTAATTTTCGCTGTCGCTTTAATATTCTTAGTGTTAGTTATGCCTTCTGGAAGTGCTGAGCCCCAAGAAGTTCCACGTAATGTTCCCACAGCCGTGAATGTTTGACTGTTCACATCATCAGGATTGTACTGCTCATTGTTCCAGCGGACGTATAACTCTCTTTTTGTACCGTTGCTTAATTGAACCGTAACCTTATCTGGTAAATTAAAACTGTATGCAGGTGTGCGATTCAGGAAAGTTCCTTCTGGAATAGCTTCTACCGATTCGATCTCGATCGTGGTAGCTTTTGGCTTTTGCTCTGTATCTTCTAGATTTGGCTGAGGTGTTGGAGTGATCGCTGGACCTTGCCCTTCTTCATTCTGAGTTCCATCTAGGTCGATCTGACTTTCGCTTTCTTCAGACTGAACTGCTGAGCTGTCCACTACACTTGTTTCAGTCTTAGGTAACTGGCTGCTCACTGTATCTAAGATTTGTCCATCTTGGGTACCCGAGCCGCTCGTTGTACTTTCACTTTTTTCCCCTGATTTAGAGTTATCCGTTTTATCCTCTACGGTCATTTTTTCCGCTTCTTGTCCGTTTTGTACTAGATTCTGCTCTACTTCCGCAGACACATAAGACGGTAACCCTAAAGACGTTAAAAGACTCGTTGAAACCAGGACATGAAAAACAGCCTTTTTCTGTATCATTTTGTTTACTCCCCTGTTTATTATCAACAAACAACCATGATAATGATAATTATTATCAATAAATTTTAAACAAATTATTCAATATTTTTTAAAACCTGTCAATCCTTTTTTAGAAATGAAACTTTACATAGAACTTACCTTACCAATATGTATCAGTTCACCAATGATCTATTATTTACAGTAATTCGATCAGATTTTGATATCCGCTTCTGTGCAAAAGAAGGCACGCGTTGAAACAATTGGTCTAGACTAAACAAATAGGTGTACGAACCGCTGAGCAATAAACCAAAGGCACTGGTATAAAGAACTAGACTAAGTAGATTCATGTTGCCTGACAAAATAAAATTGATATGCATAAATAAACAAATAAGAATGCTTGGCAGGGTACACAAGCCAACAATCAACAGAATGCCAATGACAATCTGAACAACCGGAATCACATAATTATAAAAATCAACATAAGGAATACATAAGTGCCCAATAAACTCCTTGTAAAACTCAGGTACATTCGGTTTCGTTAGCGCCGTTTCTAAATAGTCCTGTAAAAAAACACTTGGCTCCCGAAACCAGCCCTTATCAGTAATCTTGGTCACCCCAGCTAACAACCACCCTCCTCCAAAGGCAATTCGCATTAGAACAACAAGAAAGGGAAAAATGTACTGCTTGAAAGAATGGGAAAAATTCATTCAGTAAGACTCCTCACTTCTTTTAATTGAAAACGATTATTATTATCATTATTTTGGTCATAATTGTCAAGGCTTGTTTTCCTTGCTAAATGAGGCCTCTTTTGCAATATTTTTGGAATATATTAGGCTGTAAAAAGACCAAGTGGGGATTATGTTTTCTCAAGCGATATATAGATAACGGAGTCATTACTCGGGGTAAGGTATGTTATTTTTTGTTCACTAGCCGTTTTATAAAGGGAGGATTACTTATCTAAAATACATGCTTCCACCCCCCTGAAAAACTTAATATTTAGTCTTTTGTTTGTATTTATATGCAGCAAAAAAGTCGAGGCTATACAGGATGAAATTCCTGTTTTCCACTCGACTTGTCAGCAACAGATTATGTACTAAATTGATACTTGGAGCTTGCAGCACAATAAAACCGGAAGTCGTTTATACTTCTTACCAATTACAAATAATTTTCTCCTAACAATACACTATACACTTGCTTTTAGTAGTGGAGTATCACACAACTGGTCTGGTGTCTTTAATCAAAATCCCACGCTTGGCATAAAAGCGAGCAAATTCTTCACAGCTAAGATGCACATTTTCCTGACTAGCAACTGTGTTTCCAGACGGATTGTGGAAGATGAGCTCTCGACGCTTAGCATCTCTTCCAAACACATAAACCAGATGTCCCCCTAGGTTGGGCGGTGTCACCTCTGGCGTCCGAATCGCAGGGTGGACGGAAGCCATGTACACATAGCCCTGGTCAAGCAGATCATAAATCTCTTCAATGGGTGTATGCTCCTTCACCTCGGCTTGGAGCCCATATTTTTCGGCTATAAAAGACACAAACGGACGGTAGAACAAGCCTTTAATACTCCCATCCTCCTGAACCGCATAGCCACCATAATCCCGGCACTGCTTCATCAGCTCAAGCGTTGGAATAATCCGATCCTGCCAATCGGCAAGCAGCATTTTTAAACAAGCCATCCCACAAATATGGAAGCTCCACCGTGCATACTCATCCCGATCAATTGCTCCAGACAAGTGCCATAAGGGATCATCAGCAGGATGTAATTTACCGGATAAAAAATCCGAAACTAACTGACGAGACTCCCATTGTGAAAAGTAAGGTACTGCCTTCATGCTCATCCCCGCTTTCTATTGATGCTGTTTCAGTTACTCTATTTATTTCATAGAGAGAGCTTTAGAGGCAACTGTATTTTTTGATATTATCCCCTTTTAGTAGACAGTAAGAAAAAGCTCTCCACGGCTACATTAATTTCTATAATCAGCAACGGTTTCAATCTCAATTAAAAAACCTGAGTCCGATAGAATACCGAACTCAGGTAGCCCAGATGAGGCTTTTTTAAAGTTGTCTACTTGACAGGAGTAAGATCACACCTCTTCTTGCATATCTACAATAAATCGGGGAAGCAGTTCAGATCATTGGCGGCCAAGTCAAGCATTCCTGCGAGTATGACCCTTTTTAAAGAAAAGCATTAATTGCAAAACGATTTTATCTCAACTCATCCTTCAAAGGTACAATGACTTCATCTAACGTCTTTCTCCACTGACGCTTCATTTCTGGTCCATATTTTAACGGTTTTGCATCTGGGTGTACGGCTTTAAACTTATCAAATTGCTTGCTGTCAATAATTCCCCCCGATATTTGGAATAGACTCTGATCCTATTACATATTGAACAGCAGATGAATGCAGCTCTCCTTCATCCACAAACCAAGCTTTCGCAAATTCTCCAATCGCTTTATTATAGGATTCGGTGAAGAAGCGTCGTTTCACTACAAAAGTATCTTCCTCTGAATTTATTTCTTTGGCATCAATGGCGTTTAAAATCGCACGGTATACCGCTTTAACAATTTCTGATTTTTTCAGTTTTTGAAGTACTTTTTCGATCTCGTCACGGATATTCTGATTATTGGCTGAGTACGTTTCTAATAATCGGTCAATATAGGTTGAGTCAATATCATAGATCTTAATCGCATTTTCTCCATAGAATTCAATGTCTGAGAAATCTGGTCCCCCTGGTCTATCACCGTCCCTTTCATCGACTAGCGATCCCTTAACCGTGTTATACACGCCAATATATTCTTCTAAGGTCTTCACCTGTTCTTGGAGTGCTTTCGATTTATCCATTTCATCGTTATAATCATCATACGTAACTAAAGCTTCGTAGGCATTATTTAACTCCTGAAAAGCTTTCACAAATTCAATCCGAGTTTCAAGTGGAGAGTGCTCGTCAATGCCAGTTGGATTTGGTACCAGTTTTTTCAATGTTTTGTGAGCCTTTTGGAAGCGTTTCTTCGATTCATCATAAGTTGGATAAACAAGATTAGATTCCTCTTGTGCTTGAGAATATAACTTCGTCGCCTCTTCTACATTATGTTCCATTGTCGAAGGTTTTCGGAATGTTACAATTAATCCTTTTTTCTTTCCAGGATAGGTACGATTGGTCCGAGAAAAGGCTTGGATCAAATTGGCATAACTTAAATTTCGATCCACAAATAACGTTTGAATCGTGGGTGCATCGAATCCAGTCAATAAGCGATCCACAACAATAACAAGGTCAATTTGTTTCCCAAATTCTTTGAATTCTGCTTTCTTACGAGCTAAACGATTGTTGATATCACCATTATATCGTTCAATATCTTCTATCGACCAAGCTGTATTATAATAATCGTTATAGTCCTTAATAATTTCTTTCATTTCATCTTGAATTTGTTTGGAATTATCTTCGTTTTCTTGTATCGAATAGGTGACGGCAATCCGAGGGAAGTCCGGATCTTCAATCGTACGCCCTGTTCGGATCGGATGTCAGCAAATTCTTTCGTCAACCATTCTGGATCTTTGGTCATTTCCTTGATTGCCTGATAGTAGCGTTTCGCCATATCAATGGAACTTGTTGTTAAGATGGCAGACTTTTGCGGGCGACCGTTTTGGAAATCAAATTTGATATAGGCATTATCTGGTCGAAAAATCTTATGAATGACTTTTTGAATATGATCATCACTTTCGAAAGTAGATGGTTCAAGATATGCTCCTTCTCTCTTCCATCCATTTGATCGATCATATCGTTAATTTCGTCATTACTAAAATTGGCGTATTTTTCATTTAGACGAAGTTGATTAAAAATATAATTATTTAATGATGTGGGTTCAATCGTATCTTCATGCTCTACTTGGAACCCTAAAACAGCCCCGTCATCTAATGCATTCTTAATGGTATAAGTGTGTAAAACTTCTCCATATTGATCACGAGTGGTGCGAGCTAATTGGCCTTTAGCTTGTTTTTTATTTTCATTAAATATCGGCGTACCTGTAAATCCAAACCATGTAGAATTCGGAAAAAAATCCTTGATCTCTTTCATTCCTTCTGCACTTAACGCACGATGGCATTCATCTACGACAAAGACAATATGTTGCCCTAGCAGTTTCTTAAAACGTTGGGTTCCTTTTTGTTCCTCTTGCCTTTGGGCATAGCGCAAGGCGGCTTCTAATTTTTGACGAGTGGTGATAATCACTGTATTGGAATTGGAATCAGATAGTAGAGTATTACTTAGCTTTTTCGCACTTCTGGTTCCGATAATCAAGCTATTAGACTTGGCATTATCAGAAGAAATACCGGTATTAAACTCGGAAGCAAATTTGGTGAATTCTGTCGTCGTTTGATTATCCAAGTCTTTTCGGTCAATAAGCATAATGGTACGATCTACACCTGGTTTACGAGCTAATAATTTCGTAGAGACAAAACTTGTCAACGTTTTTCCTGAACCGGTCGCATGCCAAACATATCCAGATTCATGTTTCATGGCAGATGTAAACAAGGCTTCAATCGCATGAATTTGATAAGGGTGCAATACCATTAAGGTTTTGTTGTCTTGGTCCTCACTCACAATTGTATAGTAAGCAATCAAGCGATGTGCATCTGGAATATTTAAGACCTGTTTCACAAATTCATAGAGATTTTCTACTTTTCGATTGTCCGTTGTCCGCCAACTAAAGACAAATTTCTTATGTATGTCTTTTGGCAACGCATTGGCAAAATAGCGAGTCGTTTGTTCGTTTGAAATGACAAATATTTGAAGAGTAGAAAAGATATTATTTCTAAACACCCCTTCTTCTGCGTATTTCTTAATTTGATTATAAGCTTGGAATACGCCGTCTTTGGCACTAACTTGCTTCAATTCAATTTGAACAATGGGTAACCCATTGATTAAGAGTGTCACGTCAAATCGGCGATCACGATCATCAACATTTGCCTTTTGTTTCGCAATCTGATGAACGACTTCATATGTAGAGATTCCGCCACCAATGTCTTGATTGGAATATAGTACTAACGACATCGAACCTAAAGATGCATCTTCACGTTCAATCGTAATACGAGCAATTCCATTCTCCCCTTTGAGCCATCTAGCCGCATCAAAGGGTGTCTTTGTTTTTGATAACAATTCTGTTTTAATATTGTCAAATTCTTTATCAGAAATTGGATGGTCTCCAATTTCTGATAAGTTATTTTGTGTAATTTTTTTACGCAAGTTCTTCCACAGGTCTTCTTCTGATTTTAAATCTGGACGATAATTCCATTGATTACGCCCTTCCCCTAACACTTCAATCAGGCGACGTTCTACTTCAGCTTCATCATTATGCGGTATCTTTGTCATGTTTCTTCCTCTCTTCTGTTTGCTTAGACAAACATCTTTTGTAGGAATGCTTTTTTCGTTTCTTTCAAGGCATTTAATTCGCGTTGATAAAGAGCGATTGTGTCGTCTAGTTGCTTGAAAAATTCACCTATTTTAGTTTGTTCCTCATTATTTGGAATCATTATTGAAAATTTTGCATACTCTTGAGCATTTACACCAGGTTGTCCAGATCGTTGAGAAGTTATTTTAATAAATTCACTATTCTAGGGTGTGTACGCAAACCTACTTGAGCCAGACTCGATGGGTATAATGTATTAATTATTCACGAAATTCACACTTGTATTCCCTTGCCCTTATATACATTCTGTATTACAAATAAACTCACAGAATTCTATTTACGCATCGTTCCGACCAGAGTGTGACCTACCCCTGCTCCTATGGTTCGCATGATGTAAATACAGGCTCCTGCGAGCTTTTCTGTAAAAAACTTGCCGTTACTTATGATAGGGTTCACCTTAACGGATCTATCGGCGAAAAGTAAGAAGGAGCTGCCACAGAACATCTCATTCCAGCAAAAGTAGTTTTAGCTGTGTGTCTATGAATAGCGTTTTCGCATTGGCTGCTGTTCATTCGGACTCAGTACCGCTAGTGTTTATTACGCCTCTAGGCTCCACCAACATGATATGGCATTCCTTTTCGGCGAAAGGCTTATGATCGGCTCCCCCCGGGACAATAAACATCTCACCCTTGGAAATTTTCACTTGGCCATCACGAAAAGCAATGAACATCTCTCCTTCGAGCACAATAAATACCTTATCCGTCCCTTGATGCTCGTGCCACATAAAATCCCCAGCAATCTTAATGAGCTTAAATTGATAGTCATTTATTTCAGCAATGACTTTCGGAGACCAGAGATCGTTGAATGTAGATAGCTTCTCATTCAGATTAATAGCTTGGTAATGCATATATGAATCCCTCCTCATTTTTCTCGCCTTTTTAGAGCTTACGCAAGGCACTTGTTATATTTTGTAAAGCGTATTCGATAGCTAATGGGCCACCAGTAATAGCGGACACATCCATTAAATGAACATTTCTTTTCTTAACGGCATTGAGATTATTCCATACATTGCTTTGTTTTAAGTCATTCATTAATTTTTCCTTTTTGGTAATGTCACCGATAAGGAAAATATGGTCTGCTTCAACAGTTGATATTCCTTCAAACGTAGTAAATTTATTAGTCGTACCTTTAAATATATGGTCTGGTGTAAGTCCCAGTCCCTTCTCTTTATCAAACGCAAGTATATAGACCGGATTTCCTTCACCTAGGACATTAAACGTTTTTCCATCCCACGACAATATAAGGGCTACTGACTCTCCTTCAATCGATTTTAATGCTTCGCGCCCAGTTGTGATTTCTTTCACCATTTTATCAATGACTTTTTCCGCTTCATCTTCTTTTCCAATAATCTCGGCTACTGTACGGAGTCCATATTGCCAATCGTCATAGATGTCCTTGGATTTTAACGTAATGACTGGTGCAATCTTTCCTAGTGAATCATACATTTTTTCATGATTCTCAGTTGCTAAAATAATGTCAGGCTCTATCAATAGGATTTTTTCAATATTAGGTGATAATTTTTCTCCTAATTCATCAGCAGAATCCAGCTTTCCTTTTAAATAGGTTAAAGAAGATAGATACTCTTTTTCAGTAGAAGCAGCAGGCGGCTCACCTAATGCAATTAGTATTTCAGGATAAAAATACCATAATGAAGCAATATTCTCTGGTTGTTTCTCAATAACAATTTCTTTACCTAAGGCATCCTTAAATGTTCTTGGCCATTCAGTTGTATCTACCTTACCTGCTGTTGTAGATGCGCCTTCTGTCGTTGATCCTTTATTTTCAGCAGGTGTTTCATTACAACCTCCCAGTATGCCTACTAATAACATGGAGATTAGCAGGCCTTTCATCTTTTGCATACGAAAATTCCTCCAACATCATGTCATCTTTCGTTTGCCATTAGTATAGAAAAGGAATGTTTAGATGAGAATGGATGCCTGTTGAAATTAGCATGGATTATTGATGAACTTCTCTCGATATTCAGTAGGAGAGATACCAAGTTGTTTCTTGAACACTCTACTAAAATAAAACGGGTCAGCAATTCCAACCGTTTGCGCAATTTGTTGTACAGACGCTCCACTTGTAAATAGCATTTCTTGCGCCATGTTTATACGATGTTTTAATATGTATTCCGCTGGTCCCATACCTGCATGTCTTTTAAATACATAAGACAGTCGATTTCGATTCACGTTATGTTGTTCTGCAAGCGATGCTATTGTAAGGCTTTGATCATAGTATTCATGAATATAATGAGATACCCGTTCGAACAAAGTTTGTGATTCACAGCTATTCTGCCTATTCACAACACATAATAAGGTTTCATTCAGTACATCACGAAACAGCATTTCGGTCTGAAACATCGATATGCCACCAGGCTGATTATACACATGCCAAAGGCGCATAATTAATTCAATCAGACGAGGAGATTGACCCGTTGATAATTCAAAATGCTGATGGGAAAAGCTTGTCTCTTCTAGTTCTGAGTTATATATCCGGTATAAAACAAGGATATATTCCCAGTTTGTGTTACCGAACATTTTTTGAGCTAGTTTCATTCTTGCACCGCCATGCACAACTTTTCCTGGCGAAAAGATATAAGGCGTTCCATTAAATTGAAATTGTACCTTCCCTGTAAGTGGAAACACAAACCCAGGAAAAGAATCTGTATATTCAGCGTAAGGTACACCTGGATTTTTCGCATATCGATATACTCCTTCTACTTGAAAAGGAATGTGTGCCAAATGCTCAGCTAACTGATTAACATCGATTTTCACGTTGCATACCTCATTTCAATAGTCGTTTGCCAGTAATACGTAAGATCGATCGTTGTACATCCTGTGCAGCTTCTTGCTCAGAAGCAGATGAGGACTCTTGTTTATTTTACCATTATTGATAACGATTATCATTGTTAAGCTGTGCGGACAATAAAAATGCCGCACCCGCTAATGTTCAAACAGCGGGTAACGGCAAGTGTAAAGATAACTTTTCTGCTCACGGAACTTTGGACCAAAAAAAGACATCCTATTGACGCTTTGGCTAGTTTTTTTCCTCCGACAAATATTGTTCAAGCTGATCAAAGGTCCCCCCGAAGCCCTGCTTCATGGAATCGAACATCCCCTCAAAGAAGTTGCGCTCTTCTTCAGTAGCATTGATCGGTCGGCTGCAAAGGGTTATTTGGGTTGTACCATTATTATCGCTCATCGTTACCTTATTTCGGATTTCGAGCGGGATCAAATCACTGAATGGAGACCTGACAATGTTTCCTGCCTCACCCGAAAAGCAGTTGATCCAGACAATCTTCTCGGGAGCCTTGATCTCCTGGTACACAAATTTACCCCACATTCGACTGCCATCAGGAGCTTGCATACTGTAGTGGAAAAATCCGCCCTCACGAAAATCGAGATGCTTTACACTTATTTCAAACCCTTTCGGCCCCCACCAGTGCTTCAGGTGCTCTGCTTCAGTCCATACTTGGAATACAAGTTCGCGTGGCGCATGAATCTCACGCGTTATTACTAACTCTTTGCTTTCCGAGTTGGGCGTCATATCGATTCCTCCATCAATCAGTATTCACTTTTAATTTATTATAAGTGCTTGGACGAGATGCCGTGCCCAACCGCGATTACTGACACCGCCAATATTATTAAACAAAGTTAATGCCTTTAAACATACCCACCCAGTTAAATATATAAATCTAATCATTACGAACTTTATTTCAAGGCAACTACTTTGTTAATGCTTGTAAATACTTGCCGTTACTTATGATAAGGCTCACCATACCGTATCTAAAAACATAGCTTGTTATAGGTAGAAGGTAGTTATTACTGTTTGAAACTTTAATAATAATGAAGAGGCTACACTTTGTTGGTTAATCTTACAACTAAACACACAGAGCTTATTTAACACAAGTAAAAACGCCCGAATTTTGGCCATTCGGACGTTAAGTTTACCTCATATAAATTGGAACCATCTATAGAGACTTCATTTTATTCTATAGCTCTTGCCAACCACCAACATAAGTACCATCACCACGAACTAGTAATTCTCCTTTAAGGCTTATATTTTGCAAATTAATTATGTCTCTAATTCCCCAACTTAATTTAGCATTAACTATCGCTCTTACGTTTTTACCCTCTGGGTCATTATAATAGTTTTCGTGATCAAGATGCCAAGCATTTAAAATATTACTCGTTTTCCACTTTGTATAAGGATTTTTTTCGTACCATGTAACCCTTTCTTTTTTGATTTTTACTTTCTGATAAAGTGTATAAGTCCACAACTCAACCCCAATTGCGCTTTCTAATGTATAGGTCGTGTAACCGGTAACTTTTTCCTCCTTCTCCTCTTTGGCCTGTGTACTTATTCCTCTATTCGAGCTTGGTTCAGTAGTCATATGAGTAGTCACTCTGATTTTACTTCCATCCTCAAATTCATGAACTTTTATAGCTTTTTCTCCATCAATCTTTCCTGACGTTTTTAGTCCCCCTTCTGCAAGAGCTTTTTTAATCTCTTCAGCTCTTAATGCTTGTACTACGGTTCCATCTCTGTTTAGCGCACCAGATTCCATTAAAAAGGATAATTCTTTTGTATATTGAGGAATGGTTTGTTTTGTTTCAATCTCTGTTGCAAAAGTCGGTTGAACTAAACCAGTAACTAACACAGCAGACATTGCAATAGAACTAATCAACGATTTTTTCATTAAAATACACTCCTAATTTTTTATTGTTTATTTGGAACAAAGTGGTAAAATGTTTTTGAGGTGATGTTAACGTGAAAGCATTTTTTTTTAGACCAAGCGTGTTAGTTTTTTTAATAATTCTAGTTATTGGAATTATCAATATCGCTCCAACAGATTTTTGGATGGCTTTTTTCAAATTACTTATTTTTTCAACTGTAATTGCTCTAGTTATTGAATGGATAAGCTCATTCTTTAAAAAAAGGTAAGACTCCTTGAAACCTTCATTTCTGTACATTTATAATGTCATCCTCGATAAATGAAACACCCCATATTAACATGTTGTAAACCTCCTAAAGGTCTTTAGTGAATAGCTGAACCACGGCATATAATTATTACCCCAACAGGGTTTCGTATAAGTTTTCCGTACAGCTTACTCTTAACGACCAACTAGTGTCTAATCTTCTCAAACATTACAATCTACTCATCTAATTGCTGGCTCATTTGAAGTACGGCTGGGTGTATAAATGAGCCTTTTCTGTAATACAAAATCTCTAATTCTTTACGGAGGAGTTCAATAAGCTTCTGTAAATCATTTTCAAGTTGGGAATTTTCTGTTTTCATATTCTATAAATGAGTGGTAAAATGAACCTGAGTAATATTTTTTGTTGCTCAAGGTAGGGGCGTTCCGATGGTGTCCAAACTAACGGGAACGCTCCTTTTAGTTAACCATTCATATAATCCGATGGCACTACCTCCTTTCTTCCTCCTATGTATTATTTTACCATTAGTTGCAGGGACTACCTTTATTTTTTTCTCGAAGAAACGCCTTTACATCTTTTTAAAAAATGGAAATAAAAAAGACGCTATTTTGAGCGTCTGAAAGTTTCAAATAATTAATGACCCGGGTCTCCTGTATATACTTTGATGTGTCCTGAAACTACTTGATTCTCGTTTTGCCTTTCTATTGAAAATAAAAACGCCAATGACAATGAGGCTAAAATTATGGATGTTGCTACTACTATCTTTTTCATTACACTACCACCTTTTTATCATTAGACTTCTTGTTGATGACATTATAAACCTCAACCAACTTCCCTAAAAGGTCTAAATCAATTGGTTTCTGATATAAATAATGTATTGATAAAATTTCGCCTATAGTATGATGGATATCTTCATTGGAGTTAATTTGCTCATAAGAAACCATACTCCTTAAATAAGAGGATATTGCATCATTATATTTTCCTATTTCGACTTGCCAAGCGCCTTTTAGTTTAAAAAATCTTCCTATTTCTCGATGTTTGTGAGGTGTTTTCACACCCAAACAAATTGATTTTTCTTCTGTATCTAATAATGTCTGTATTGATTCTAACTCTCCCAACTTAAAAAATGATTCCATCAAGTCATTTAAGATATGAACACGAGTATCGTCTGTAGCCTCTAATAAACACTCTTGAAGAATTGGAATTGATTTTCCATACTCACCTTTTCCAAAATATATGTTAGCTCTTATGAATTTAGAACGCTCCTCAACGAATGTATAATCTAAACTTTCCGACATTTCCAAATGCTGCTCTGCGGACTGAAAATCTCCAGTATGAATAAAAGAGTTGATCATTGCATAAATTACTCTTTGCTTAAGCATACTTGTCCCTAAATCTAAATTGTATCCTGTTCGACCAAGTTCAATGCATCTGTCATATTTTTTTATGTTATGAGCATGTAACGACATTCTAAAATAGAATATTATCTTTTCTTCTTGGGAAAGAAAATCAACATAGTGCAGAACTTCTTCTCCTACTATAAACGATTCTTCCAAACGTTTTAAATCTTCTCTCTCAATTAAGTATTTTTGATATAACCCTTTGGCTATGTAATAGGGCAGTCCATGCACTCTGGCGTACGCAACAATAGTGGTATAAAGAGTTACCTTTGCATCGATGTTCGTACTAGTGTTTGCAAGTGTATACAAAAAGTCTAACGATGAGCATGTTTCTTTCCTAATGTTTTCTAGGAATTTGATTGCTACTTTATTAATCAAAGAAGGATTGGAAATTTCAATAGCCTCTGATAAAAAATCATCATATAATCCATAACGGCGTTCTACCTGGATGCTATATTCAATTATGTCTTCATAAGGAATTTTTAAAACATCTGCGATAGGTTTCAAAGTCCTCAACTCTGGACTTTTTGTTTCACCACTTTCTATTTTAGAAATAACCCCTTTACTGATCCCAGTTATTCTGGACACTTCTGACAAACTGATGCCTATTTCCACTCTTTTTCTCTTTATCAGTTCCCCCAATGTTGTGAAGGTTAGACTTACACTCATGTTAATCCCCTTCCATAATTTATAAATAAACCTATTAATTCCTTTACTAATCTTAACTTGATTCTAACTTTATTGTATATTTTTGTAAATAAAAACAATAAATAATAGATTGATTTACTTTCATTTATGAAAGGGATATTGAAAGTCGAGGATTATTAATATCTCTAATAAAATATATCATTTAACAAAGGGTATCAAAAAAGAGGAGTACGAACTACGTTATGATGACATCTATCAACTTATCGTAAATTCAACATCTAGGGTGGATTTATGGAAGTTTTCATCCCCATATTCAAATATGAACATGCTGAATGGATGTAAAGTATCCCCCTTCTAAAAGCTACTAATATAACAACTTTCTTATACTGACCAACAAATAGGTAAAGTAGAAGCTAACATTCAAAAATATATTATGCTCTTTGAGAGAGACAAGATTTCTTTTTATATCGTTAAAGAGAAGCTTGCGGTATTAAAAAGGAACTTGCAACCCTCAAAGAAACAAAGGAAACCGTCATATATGAATTATCCAAACCTACGATAAAAGAAATTTCGATAGATCGGATAAAAAAAATCTTACTAATTTCTCACAGGTACTTTTTAACCTGAGAAACAAAAAGATTTACTGCACTCGATTATCAATCTTATTACAATAAATTTTTCTAACAACATTAAAAAACATTTGTCTTAGATTCATCTCTCCCCATAAACTTTGTGACTATTTATGATACGGCTCTCCGTAATGTATATAGGCACAACCAACTTCGACCATAGGCTTGAGATATCCTAATACGATTAGAGAAATCAACCTGATTGATCTTATTTAGCTTTCTAATTGTTCGGATTCGCTTCCCAATTATTGAATATTAATCACCCCTATGTATAGTAAAATCCCGATGACTTTATAAATCACCGGGATTGAACAAGCGGTTCATAACTTTTTTTACTGGTTCGTGACTTCTTTTATTGGTTCACGACTTTTTTGTTACCAGACAAAACCCCTATCTAAAATCCAAACCCTACTCCACCGTCACACTCTTAGCCAAATTCCGTGGTTTATCCACATCCAGGCCACGAGCTGTAGACGCAAAGTAAGCGAGCAATTGCAATGGAATGACAGTTAATACCGGAGCTAAGATCGGCAGTGTGCGTGGCACATATACCACTTCATCCACTGTTTTCTCCAATTCTGTATCTCCTTCAAACGCGAGACCTAGCGTGTAGGCGCCGCGGGCTTTGACTTCAACGATGTTGGATACCGTCTTGTCAAATAGGTCTGGCTGGGTAGCCAGTGCGATCACAGGTACATTCTCTTCAATGAGAGCTAGGGTACCGTGTTTTAGTTCACCCGCTGCGTAAGCTTCGGAATGAATGTAAGAAATCTCTTTTAGCTTCAGGGAGCCTTCCAGCGTCACAGCATAGTCGAGGCCTCGTCCGATGAAGAACAGGTTTTGAACATCCTTTGTTACAGAAGTAGCTACCTTGCGTAGGCTCTCTTCCATTTCTAGAATGTTAGCTGTTTGAGTTGGAATCTCTAATAGGTGATCGACAATCTCAGCGATTTGTTCATCTGTTTGAGTGCCTTTTACCTGTGCAAGATAAAGCGCAAACAGATACAGAGCCAAGCTTTGGCATGTATAAGCTTTTGTAGAAGCAACCGCTACCTCTGGGCCTGCCCAAGTGTAGATAACCTCATCTGCTTCACGAGCTACTGAGCTGCCTACTACGTTGCTTACTGCCATTACTTTAACGCCTTGTTTCTTCGCTTCACGCAGAGCCGCCAGCGTATCTGCTGTTTCCCCTGATTGACTGATGACAACCACTAACGTCTTATCTGTGAAGATCGGGTCACGATATCTAAATTCTGAAGCGATCGCTACCTCGACAGGAACGCGTGTCAGCTTCTCAATGACTTCTTTCCCGATTAATCCAGCATGCATTGAAGTACCGCATGCTACGATATACATTCTGTCAAAAGCAGCTAGCTCTTCTGGAGTCATTTTCATCTCAGGCAGTAGCACACGTTTGGTTTCCAAATCAATACGGGAGCCAATTGTATCTCGCATTGCTTTTGGCTGCTCATGAATCTCTTTTAACATAAAGGAATCATAGCCGTCCTTCTCTGCTTGCACCAAGTCCCAATCCACATGGAAAATTTCACGCTCAACAGGCTCGCCTGTCTCTGCCACTGTCAACTGGATGTTATCGCGAGTTAAAACAGCCATTTCACCTTCATTTAAGATGTACATATCACGCGTATGCTCCAAAATAGCCGGGATGTCAGAGCCAATAAACGCTTCCCCTTCACCAATACCCACGATGAGTGGACTAGCTAAACGTACGGCAATTAATTTATCTGGTTCGTGCTCTGTCATGATACCAAGTGCATAGGCACCGCGCATTTTTTGTACAGCCTTGCGCACTGTAGCTACGATATCGCCATTATATAGGTCGGACAATAGATGAGCGATGACCTCTGTATCTGTTTCAGACAGGAACTCATATCCTTTTGCTATCAATTCTTCCTTGATAGTCAGGTAATTTTCAATAATCCCATTATGAACAACTGCAAATTTATGCGTTTTGTCTAAATGAGGATGAGAATTTTCATCGGAAGGCTTTCCGTGTGTTGCCCAACGAGTATGGCCAATTCCAGCCATTCCCGCTAGGGGTCTGTCTCTTAGACGCTCTTCTAACGTAGCAATCCGTCCCTTGGATTTTGCATGATCCAAACCTTGCTCCGTCATTACTGCTACACCTGCAGAGTCATACCCACGATATTCCAGCTTACGCAGACCTCCAATAACGATATCCTGCGCCTGTTTACTTCCAATATATCCAACGATTCCGCACATAGTAATAGAAACCCCTCTCTAGTGGACAGGGGTACGACCCAACTGAATTTGCTAACGGGGTGTACCCCCGTCATTCCTTTGCAAATTTTTATCTATAAGGTAATTGTGAACATATCATACTCAGATTTTGTCCATAAGGTTGCCCCTATGTTTTGTAACTGAGCTTACGGTCCTGATACATGACCGGGAGGCATCCGCCGAACATTTCGATAAACCTCCACCTCGTCCACTGTGCTCCATGTCGGGCAGCCACAGTGCTGGCGCTTTTAAAAGATATTTGTGGTCTTGAAAATGAAGATCCTCTCTCCCCTCCTTTTTAAGATAATCAAATCCTTTCTTACTTTAGCACAGCTTTGTGCAGGGGACAATATCTCTTTTCCGCTGTGACCCTCATAAATTCATGATAAATGGCTAAGATTTCCCCACTCTTTATGTTATGCAGGTGTAGATATAAATGTGTTACTCAAAAAATGTAGTAGAAACGATCCCCTTATCAGGGTTCAAAGCACATAAAAAAGGAGCAGACATAAGCCGCTCCTTTTTTCTACCTTTACCTTTATACTAATTCCTTTTTAACAACCTCTACGATTTTTTGAACCATAACCTCTAGTTCATCAGCATCTGGCCCTTCTGCCATGACACGAACGATTGGCTCTGTGCCTGATGGACGAACCAGCACGCGACCATTGCCCTGCAGACTTTCCTCTACCTCTTTAATCGCTTGCTCAATAGCTGCGTTGCCGTTTAGCTTTGTCTTATCCTCCACGCGCACATTTACTAATAGCTGCGGGAATTTCGTCATCATCTGTTTTAGCTCAGACAATGGTTTGCCTGTTTCCTTGATGATGTTAAGCAGTTGCAGACCTGTTAATAAGCCATCCCCGGTCGTATTGTAATCCAGGAAAATAATATGCCCAGATTGCTCCCCGCCTAGGTTATAGCCTCCGCGAACCATTTCTTCCATTACATACCGATCGCCTACGGCTGTACGTGTACTATTAATGCCTTGCTCCTCCATTGCTTTAAAGAAGCCAAGATTAGCCATTACGGTCGTTACTACGGTATTGTTGTTTAGTTTGCCCTTATGCTTAAGAGCACGCGCACAGATAGCCATTAAATAATCGCCGTCTACCAACTCACCATTCTCATCGACAGCTATGCAACGATCTGCATCTCCATCAAAGGAAAGCCCCAATACAGCCTTATGCTTCACAACCTCTTCCTGTAAGCGCTCTGGATGTGTTGATCCGCATTGATCATTGATGTTGATGCCATTTGGGCTTGCACCAATCGTAATTACATCTGCCTCTACATCTGCAAATAATCTGGCTGCCAAGGAAGAGACCGCTCCATTAGCGCAATCCAAAACGATTTTCATATCCTCAAAACGCTCATTTACAGAACTTTTGAGATGAGACAGGTATTTCTGGCTACCTTCCAGATAATCGATTACAGTACCGATTTTGTCCCCTGTAGGGCGTGGTAACGTATCCTCTGGAGTATCCAGATATCGTTCAATCTCATTTTCGTCTTCATCTGACAGCTTAAAGCCATCGTTACCAAAGAACTTGATTCCATTATCTTCAAATGGATTGTGTGAAGCAGAAATCATGACACCGGCATCTGCCCCTAAAGCCTTGGTCAGATAAGCTACGCCAGACGTAGAAATTACTCCCAAACGAACTACTTCTGCACCTACAGAGAGAAGACCTGCGATTAGAGCACTCTCCAGCATTTGACCAGAGATACGCGTATCGCGACCAATAACTACCTTTGGTTTACCCTCTTCTTTGTGTCTTGTCAGTACGTATCCACCATCTCGACCTATTTTAAAAGCCAATTCAGGTGTAAGCTGCGTATTAGCAACCCCACGTACGCCGTCTGTTCCGAAATACTTCCCCATCCTTGTCCCTCATTTCTTTCCTAGTACACGTAATAGGCTATGTTCCTACTGTTTTTTTGTGATTTCTACCGTGACCTGATGAAGTGCATTCGATGCTATCTTGAGATAATCTGGTAAATTGTTATTGTAAACCAGCGGAATCTCATGCACGCCTACAGGCAGCGAACTTACATCTGCTACAATTTGAATGTCATTTGCCGTGAGGTCTTTTAGGATGTTAGGAGCACCGATCACATCGAAGCTTGCTGTGCTTAATTCCTGTCCATCCGCTGTTACGACTTTGGCAACCAAATCTTCAGCGAGTCCAGTTACCCTTAATGGCACGTTCTCCAATTTTTTGGTTTCAGATGGCACTATTTTCAGTGTGACATCTAACGTATCTGGGTCAACCTTAACCACTTTTGGCGCCAACGGCATTTTTAATTGAAGTACCCGATCTGAAGTAATATTTTTTAAATCAATTGATGGACCCGAATAGGTATCCATAGGCTTAATCACTTCATTTGGTCCGTATACCGTCACCTCTTGTGTGTTCATCGTGATACTAGCCAAACTATATCCATCTGGCAGCTCATTCGTCAAGTTTAATTTGAGCGGTACCATTTTGGACGGACTTGTCACCGGTATACTGACTTCAGCCACTAACGGTGAAATTTCTGCGCCCGTCATCAGATTTCCTTGCTTGTCATACACTTTTAATTGTGCATTGCTAGAAACAGTATCTGTCGCTCCATCTACATTGACAGCAGCTTTTACTACGCCAATCTTCTTAACCTGACTCGCTGGAACAGTAACAAGTACGCGGAATGGTTTTACGATAGGCTGTTTTAACTCATACCCATCCGCTGCCTTGCCAATTTTCTCGACATGGACGTCCATTTCCACGGTTTGTTTTTCCTCTAATGTGACATCAATATAATCCGGTGTAATGGTCACTTTTGACCCATCAGGGAATCCGCGCGACTGTACCTGCAAACGATGCACTCCGCTTGCTAAGCCTCTAGCGTCTATAAATACCTCGTA
Source organism: Brevibacillus sp. SKDU10 (assembly GCF_001645205.1). Classification (NCBI taxonomy): domain Bacteria; kingdom Bacillati; phylum Bacillota; class Bacilli; order Caryophanales; family Paenibacillaceae; genus Brevibacillus; species Brevibacillus sp. SKDU10. The sequence continues at coordinate 20,913 of NZ_LSSO01000185.1, forward strand.
GTTGTCAAAAATATTATATTTTAGAAAAGGATTGTTACTCTCCACTGCTACCTTAACCGATTGTAATTTGTTCGTAATCTCAAAATTATCGGCGTCATAATAAGCTTTGACCTTTGCACTCTCGATAATTCGGGTCGGCTGTACTGCTTCACTGGAAGTGCCTTGCTCTGGCTCTAAGTTTACGATCATCCACAACATAATGGCCAAAAGCAGGGCAATTCCGCGGACAAACCAATGACTGTTTAACCATCTATCCATTTTTTCGCCCCCATTGCCAACGACTTGCCATGGATTTACTCTTCGCTTGTGGAGAGAGTCTGCTCAGCATTTTTTGTGCTAACAGCTCTTCGGTCAAGTTACGCGTTATATCTCCGTTGGTTGTTATCGAGACGTTACCTGTTTCCTCCGACACAATAATGGTAAAACCATCGGAGACTTCACTCATTCCAATAGCGGCTCGGTGTCTTGTTCCAAGCTCTTTTGAAATGGAAGGATTCTCAGATAACGGCAGATAACAAGCTGCTGCTAACACCGTATCCTTACGCAAAATGACAGCTCCATCATGCAGAGGAGTATTCGGGATAAAGATATTGATTAACAACTCTGACGTGACTCGGCCATTTATGGCGATTCCTGTCTCCACGTAATCATTTAGCCCTGTATCTCGCTCCACTACGATTAGAGCCCCAATACGGCGCTTAGCCATATAAGTCACAGCCTTGCCGACTTCCTGGACCATTCGTTGTACGCTTTCTTCATCATCATTCGAGTAAGAGCGGGAGAATAATTTACCTCGTCCAATTTGCTCCAATGCACGACGTAGCTCAGGCTGAAAAATAATGACAACCGCTAATACTCCAAACGTAAAAGCTTGGGACATCAACCAGTGCAGGGTACGGAAATCAAAGTACTTGCTGAGTAACCAGGTAACGATAACTACCATAATTCCTCGCAAAAGTTGTACAGCACGAGTTCCGCGGACCAGCATGATTAGTTTATAAATCAAGTACGTGACTAAAAGAATATCTATTCCGTCACGCAGTATGTTCACGTAGTTTAAATACCCCATACCGCCGCCTCACATTCCTACTCCAATACTATCCAAGAATTCTTATTGGATTGTTTGCGGAAAAAAGCACGGCTTCTCATGCCGTGCCACTTCTCTTCCTTCTATTTTCCCCTAATGAGTCAATGGAAGCAAGTCATTTCCGATATTTTTCATTTCATACCATACCCAATCGAAAATCATTTCGATGGATTCTGTATCTCCTGCCACCTGAGCCGTTGAAGCTAAAAAGACTCTGCCATCAATAGCTACGACATTTCCCTTGACTTCACCTTCTACTTCTACGCTGCCATTGCGGACAATAAGGTCTCCCGTTAAGGTAGTCCCAGCCGGCACGACAACTACATTACGCTCTTTATCTATCTTTAGCTTATCCATATTGGATGATGTGATTTGCAGGGTGTTGTCCCGATCAATCCAACTGGTAAACAAACTTCCTGTCATAAGAACAAAAAAGACTGCCGCTGCCGTTACGAATGGGTGGCGTCTCATCCAGTTGCCAAAGCTCTTACGCTTCGCTACCGGAGGCAACTGAGCCATAACACGTGCAGTAAAATCACTTGGTGCCTGAATATGGGAGGCACTCTCCACATAGGCAATTACTTTTTGCAATTGTTGTAAATGTGTACGGCATTCTTCACAGTTTAGCAGGTGCTGTTGAAGACGTTGATTCGATAGTTGATCGATATCTTTATCCAAAAACACATGGTTAAGCTGCTTCGCTTCTCTGCAATCCATCTGAATACGTCTCCTTTCAATTAAAATCGCAACTTATTTCGCAGTGCTTCTCGCCCACGATGAATTCTCGTTTTAATCGTTGTAATTGGTAATTGCAAGGCATCGCTTATTTCCTGCAATGATAAATCCTCAATGTAACGCAGCACCATGATAGACCGATACTTAGGATTTAACTTGGTTAGTGCGTCCTGCACCGTTTCTTGTAATTCTTGTACGACGACTTTTTCCTCAGGGGTTTTCTCATCGGAGGCTAGTCTGGAGTACCAATCTAGCCCTTCTAAATCTCCGCCCTGCTCTTCATCCAAAGAAAATTGTGGTTTTTTCTTTCTTCCCCGGTCAATACACAGGTTAGTGGCAATACGATATATCCACGTTGAAAAACGATAATTTTCATCATAGGAATGCAGATTGGCATAAACGCGCAAAAAGGTTTCCTGTGCAATATCTTCAGCCTCTTGGCGGTTGCCAACCATTCTGAAAGCTAGCTGAAAGATTTTATCCTTGTACATTTCCACCAGTTCCGCAAACGCTTCACGGTCATCCCGTTTCGCTCGTTCTACCAAGCGTCTCTCTACAAATTCCATGCCATCCTCCCTAGAATGTAACCCGTCTTCTAATACGAACTAAAGACGATTTAGTTTCAAATTTTGCTGTTAAAGTTCTGCGGAATTTTTATCTTTTTATTATATAGGTAGTTTGCCTTTTATTCTTGATTAAAACTGTGTGAAACCAGTGTTTAAGTAAAGAATTTTATCATCACGTATAAAAAAGGACATTAAAAAGCTGTTTTGTGCGATTTTCATAATATTAACAAAAGAGTAAGATACAAAAAAATATTCAAAAAGGAACGCACGCTTAATTATTGTTACGTCTTGTACCGTATTATCCATGTAAAGTTGTATACAAAAGCGATTTTGCAGTACAAGCACTGCTCCGTCTATCACTCCCGAACTTTTGAACTCCGTGTACAATGAGTTGGTTTTTCAAGCCAATGCCAAAACTCACCCTTTGACTCTACCTCCACCTTTTTCAAATGTAAAGGCATCATGAAAAGGCAATTGATTGGCTTACTTTAAGTATATAAGATATGAAACAAATAAACAAAAGACAGGAGAATGGAAGATACCTTTCCATCTCCTGTCTTACAATCTTACAAAAGCTTATCTCCAAATACGGAGCTCATTAATGCAACCGCCACAGCAGCCGTTGCATTTTGCTGATCGAGAATTGGATTTACTTCTACAAATTCGGCTGAGGTTAAGACATCCGCCTCAGCTAAAATTTCCATAGCCAAATGCCCTTCTCGATATGAAATGCCTCCGATAACCGGTGTTCCTACTCCTGGAGCATATATTGGGTCTAAACCATCTAAATCCAAGCTCAGATGAACTCCGTCTGTTCCCTGTGCAACATATTCAATGGTTTCTTCCATAACACGGGTCATACCTAAGCGATCGATTTCGTGCATCGTGTATACTTTAATACCAAGTTCCTTGATTATTTCACGTTCACCAAGATCCAAATCTCTAGCACCGATAATGACGACGTGTTCTGGCTTTATCTTTGGACTATATCCCCCGATTTTAACCAACGCTTCATGCCCAATTCCCAACGAAGCAGCAAGCGGCATACCATGAATATTTCCAGAGGGAGATGTCAGACCTGTATTGATATCGCCATGAGCATCAAACCAAATCACACCAAGATTCTTTTTTGTCTGAGCAACCCCTGCGAGCGTTCCTAACGCTATGCTGTGATCTCCTCCTAAAACTAAAGGAAAACGTCCATTTTCTATTTCTAGTGCCACCTTTGATGCAAGTCTTTCATTAGCCTCTAACACTTGATGTAAATACTTATGATTGTCAGTCTCTTCGAAATTTTCAGGTCTAATTACAGGAATATCTCCTAAATCCTTCACTGAGTATCCTAAACCCTCTAAACGCTTTACTACCCCAGCATACCTAATAGCGCTAGGTCCCATATCTACACCGCGACGATCCGCCCCCAAATCGAGAGGTACACCAATCATTGATATTTTTTTATTCATATGCGAGACTCCTTCCTTGGCGCAACAAAGTCTTCTACCTTCTTAAGCTATATTGTAGACGGAAATAAGGCAATGACTCAACTCGACAAGTTTTTGCATAGTTATGAATTTATTTAACAATTCATCAGCAAACAAAAAAGCAACCCAGATCAACTGAGTTGCTTTTCCTGTACTATTATGGAGCGGGTGATGGGAATCGAACCCACGCGACCAGCTTGGAAGGCTGGAGTTCTACCATTGAACTACACCCGCATTATGCATGGTCGGGAAGACAGGATTCGAACCTGCGACACCTTGGTCCCAAACCAAGTACTCTACCAAGCTGAGCTACTTCCCGACAATATGGCGTGCCCTGAGAGATTCGAACTCCCGACCTTTTGATTCGTAGTCAAACGCTCTATCCAGCTGAGCTAAGGGCACATATATATGGAGCGGACGACGGGTCTCGAACCCGCGACCTTCGCCTTGGCAAGGCGACGCTCTACCAATTGAGCTACGTCCGCAAACTAAAAATGGTGAGCCATGAAGGACTCGAACCTTCGACCCTCTGATTAAAAGTCAGATGCTCTACCAACTGAGCTAATGGCTCCCAAATGGCTGGGGTACCAGGATTTGAACCTGGGAATGACGGAGTCAAAGTCCGTTGCCTTACCGCTTGGCTATACCCCAATAGGAATGGTGGGGAGAGACGGATTCGAACCGCCGAACCCTGAGGGAGCAGATTTACAGTCTGCCGTGTTTAGCCACTTCACTATCTCCCCATATGATGTAAAAATTTACATGTTTAAAAATAAATGGTGGAGGATGACGGGATCGAACCGCCGACCCTCTGCTTGTAAGGCAGATGCTCTCCCAGCTGAGCTAATCCTCCAGGTAAATGGTGACCCGTAGGGGATTCGAACCCCTGTATGACAGCGTGAAAGGCTGCTGTGTTAAACCGCTTCACCAACGGGCCATATATGGCTCCTCAGGACGGACTCGAACCGCCAGCCTACCGGTTAACAGCCGGTTGCTCCACCATTGAGCTACTGAGGAACAATGTAAAAGAATTGTTCTTTCAAAACTAGATAATGAAAGTCAGCATA
>NZ_LSSO01000186.1:0-90687 GCF_001645205.1 Brevibacillus sp. SKDU10
TTTACTGTTCAGTTTTCAAGGAACATTCGTTCGCTCTTCACTAGAGGCGACTCTTATATAATATCATGTCTCTTTTCGTTTTGCAAGTCTTTTTTTCATTTACTTGCGAAGCTTTTTTCGTGTACTTCAGAACATTGCGTCCGAGACAACGTAGATTAATATAGCATGTGGATACCTGTTAAGTCAATAGCTTTTTTATTTTTATTTTTCATGTACTGCCATATAGGCTTTTTCACGTAAAAACTCTACTTCTCCGGGCAAGAATAGCTCGTGTAATAACCCACGTTTAACCATCTTATCAAGCAAAAGTGGCATGCTTTCTTTATAGTCCTCTGATTTAAATAACTTAAGCATTTGCTCTAGTCTCCATGGACGATATTCATTTTGCATTTGTTCTAAAAGAAATTCCGATCCTATTTTTATTTTAGCCATCAATTGAATTTCGATTGGAAGCAAAAGCAATTCTATCCGCTTATCCAATAGTTCTAAACTAGTTATAACTTCTTCATATAACTTATACACCGTAGGAGCTATTGTTTTTACTTTATAAAATACAGGCTCATCAAATATCTCGTCAGCTTCTACTAGCTCAAGACATGCCCAGTGAAACAAAGCTTGCAAAGCGTTCTGAAAAGAGTCTGGTATCTTTTGTTGCTGCAATAGTTCCTTAGCTTGAGAGAAATGATGTAATAACGCCATATAGTGTTTATAAATAAGCTGCTTTTTCCTCTCTCTTGGCAATTGGAGAAGACAGGACATTTTATCTTTCATAAAATTAGATTTATCAAAGATTATATCTGCCTGTTTCAGAAGCTGTCTTGCTCGTTTGGGAGCCCCTTGTAAACACCATTGCTGAATTTGCCACTGACTAACAGTGTGCTCCTCCAATGCAATTTTTTTAAATTGGTACTGTTTGACCAGCCAATTAGGTTCGTGATCATTAACAATAATAAAGGATATGAGGTCAACACCTTCTGAAAGAAGTTCAATCTTTTCGGCTTGCTCAATAGCCATAACAGACACAACACCCGCATCCATGGTCTTTTCCCATAAATACTGCTGATGATATTCCAACAAGCTCTCTTTCATCGCTCCTCACCCCCCCAATCCGGTTTTCTTACTATATAATCACGAAAGCCTTAACTCCTTTTAACAGGTTCGCTATATCAGGAAAGTTTCCTTCTTCTCTATTAAAGTTACATCTCTGCAAAAACAACCTTGATCAGAATGAGTATGCTTAACTCTTAACAAGCACATTACAATATCCTGACTATGGAAATAACTATAAAACTTTTTTGAATCCTTATGCTATACTGACAACGGGAGGTATGCACTTATGAAAAATGTAGACCGTTTAAGTAAGATTAAGCGAATTCGCGGATGGGCTAATTGGAATATGCTGATCGGTATCATCCTCATGTACATAGGGTATATATCTTTTGCCGGTTATTTATTCAAATGGTTTGTCGACATTCCATTGCTTGGCACGCTTAGTCAACAGCTCAAAGGCTCTCATATGACTTTTACCATCATCCTGATTATCGGCTTTCTGATGATGATGGTCAGTACCGTTCTATATATGGTATCCGGTATGGTCTCAACAACATCCCCACAGGTGCAGTGCCCTTCTTGTGGCAAAGTAACTAAAATGCTGGGAAAAGAAGATGCTTGTATGTTTTGCGGCCAACCACTTTTACTAGAAGAGGATACTCCAGAACCTCCATCTTCTCTTGAACAGAAGATACGTTCTTAAAGTAGTACAAAAACCAACAGCCCGCCATGCTCTTTCCTCATCACATAGAATAAAAAAAGGCAGCGAGAAAATCTCCTGCCTTTTTTCATATTAATTTAAATTGCTATGAATATGCTGCCAAATCTCTGGCTCCTCAAAGCCGCGGCGCCATGAGGCAACTCCTGCCAAATCATATTTTTTGGAAACCTCAATCCGCTTTTTGAGTGAAGTCTCATCTTCTAGCCACATCTTGTATGTCGCGTTTTCTTGTTTATCAAAATAGCTCACATAATTTTGTCCAGTAGCTTCATCATAAGTGGCTTTTAGATTACGCTCCTCCATCCACTTTTTAGCCCCCGACATGTACAAAGCGCGTGAGGACACCTTTACACTGCCATCATCTTGCTTTACTTCCTTCCATAAACGGGTGTAGAAAGGCATACCTAGTAAAAGCTTCTCTTTAGGCACTTCCGTCAACACTTGCTTCAAGCCGTTCTCTACCCATGGCAGTGACGCTACAGAACCTGCTACAGGGCTAGAGCCCCAATGTTCGTCGTAAGCCATCAGCATCGTGTAATCCACTGCTTCAGCTAAAGCCTTGCGATCTAAGAAATTAGACCAACGATCGCTCCCATGCATCATGGTAACATCAACAGACACCGTTAACTCCTGCTCATGTAAATATGGTGTTAATTCGCGAACAAATTGAACAAATCGCTGCTTGTCATCTAAATATACATCCTCAAAATCGATATTGATCCCGTCAACCTGATACAAATTAGCATATTGCACAATCTGTGTAATCATCTTTTGACGAGTTTCAAAATCAGATAGCACTGCCTTAGTCCAGTCTGGATTAAATCCATTAGATACAACTGCCCATACTTTATATCCTTCGCGATGAGCCCATCTTACATAGGAAGCGTCCGCTTTATTGCCAACCGTTCCTTTGTCGTCTTTTAATTCAAACCAAGTAGGAGCTACCACATGCAATCCCTGCATTTTAGGGATGCTATCCAATTTAGGATTTCGGTTAACCACTTGCTCCCAAACCACATTTAATTTTTGTCCGTCCGGCTTCCATGCAGTATTTCTTTCCTTTGGAGCATCAATATTCACTTCTACCTGATAAGAATCTAATTTCTTAACCTGATCCATTGGCAAATAACCAAGAACCCCTTCATTCGATAAAAGATGATACCAGCCGTTTGTTTCGTTTAAGATTGTTACCTTTTGACCGTCTACAAGATCAGAGACAATGGGACTTTCTTTAGTTGCATCTAATCTCATTGGTAATGTCTTATCTTTTTCAGAGATAACCTGTCCTTGCTGAATGGTATCGCCGTTGTTTTCCACTGAAATAACATCTTTGCCTTCCATTTTCCGCAAATGAATACCATATATTTTTTCTAACGGGCTAACCGGAACGTATTTTTCTCCGTCAATAATTGTGACAGGTACACGTAAATCAACTGGTTTTTTATTAACAAATGCTTGTAATTTTTCGCTCGGCATTTGGATAACTTTATCTTTGGTAGTAATGATAACAGAGCGACTAGGTTCATCCCAATATAAGTGCTGGTCGATTTGTTCCTTTAAAAATGAAAAAGGTAACAGGACCTCGTCCTCTTTCATTTGATAGGATTGCAAAACTGCCTTTCCTTTATGTACGATTACCTGTTGGCGCCCATCATATGGAGTAACTCGCTGATGACTACCGTATTGTACATACATCCAGATAAAATATCCTACTACAGCAAGTATGACCAAAAATAGCAACTTAGGAAAAAGCCTATTCCTTCTTCTTTTTCGCCTTGGACGTTTTGACGTCTCTACATGTATGCTCATGACTCCTCCCAATGTATCTCAGTTCTGTTTGTTCTTCATTATAGAGACAGTTTTCAAAGCTATTTGGTTACAAACTTCTGTACATTTTGCAGTAAAATTCATAAAATGTCGAATCCTATTATGTATAGCCACTGGTTCCTTATTGCTCAGAATGCGGTTTAATGGAACTTATACGTCCGCCATGCCAATTATGCTATCAAAATATACAAAAAAAGAACCCTGCACGTCTCATACAACTGACATGAAGAGTTCTTCCAAAACACTTGTTATTACTTTGGCTTATTTTCTTGACAGCTTTGGCATACACCATAAACTTCCATACGATGTCCAGAAACATGAAAGTTAGCTTGTTCACAGGCTGCTGCCTCTACCTGAGACAAGTACGGGAAGTGAAAATCCTGAATAGCCCCGCACTCAGAACAAATAATGTGATAATGTTCATCTTCTACATTCGCATCGAATCGACTGGAAGCATCTCCGTATGTTAATTCGCGAACCAACCCCGCTTCTTTAAATACTCGCAGGTTATTATAGATGGTTGCCACGCTCATATTAGGAAATTTCCCTTCCAATGCTTTATAAATTTCATCAGCAGTTGGATGAGTCATCGTCTCAAGTAAATACGCTAATATGGCATGACGTTGCGGAGTCATACGAACACCTTGATTCTTTAAAATCTCGACAGCTCTCTCGACTTGTTGCATCATCGCCATGCACCTCACATAATATGACCTTTAAAAAGTACGTAATTAGAAATATTCTTATCCGTTAACAATAATCTAATTAGAATTGTTATAAATAAGTGTACGCTGATTCTGGAGGTTCGTCAATAACAAGCTTGAATTTGGGGCTTTGTTTCCCTTATTAGCTTGTCCAAGCCTCTCTTTTTTTCAAAAGTTACATTTAAGATGTCTTCTTAGCTGACACTCTTGGCTTCTTGTTTACTTTTCGAGCTTTCTTCCGCGTTGGGCATACATCCTCTAGGGGGCAAATGTCACATTGCGGGCTTTGTGCCTTGCAGTGATAACGACCGAAAAAAATCATTCGATGATGAGTGTCTGACCAATCCTTCTTGGGAATCTTTTTCATAAGAATTTCTTCTACCTGAACAGGAGTAGCATCGTCAGGACAGAACCCCAATCGTTTCGATATTCGCTCTACATGTGTATCTACAGCGATAGCAGGCACCCCAAATGCAACACTGACTACAACGTTAGCCGTTTTCCGTCCAACACCAGGCAGCTTTACCAGCTCTTCATGCTTGTTAGGCACTTCTCCTCCGTATTCTTCTAACAAAAGTCGACAGAGCGACTGGATGTGTTTAGCCTTGTTTTTGTATAGACCAATTTGTCTAATATCGTCTTGGAGCTCTTCTAGCGAAACCTTCAAATAGTCTTCTGGGGTCTTGTACTTTTGAAATAGGTGTTCTGTCACTTGGTTTACTTTTTTATCTGTACACTGCGCTGACAACAGTACCGCAATCGTCAACTCAAACGCGTTACTATGAGTAAGCTCACAATGCGCTTCAGGAAACATATCCGCGAGCGTCTGTAAAAATAATTTCATGGATAATCGACGCATTTCCTTTTCCCTCCTACTATACTCCGAACCAGTTTTACTTTATGCATGCGTTCTATTGTAACATATGAAAAAATTTGATGAACCCTCTTCCACTAGGGAATTCCATAGTGAAAAAAAGGGAAGAGAACATATGTAATAAGCGCCATGAGATTTGAATGTAATTCGGTTAGGGAAATGAAATAACAGGTAAATAGAGGCATGTCATAGAATGATGAATGGACAAGAGGTGTAGAGGAGGAACTTTCGTGAAAGTATTGATAACAGGCGGGTCAGGATTTGTAGGTCAAGGCATAATCGCCGCCTTACTAGAAGCTTCCCATGAGGTACACTGCTTACTTAGACAAGGCTCCGAATCAAAAATGAAAAAATTGCTTTCGAAGGCCGATCATCTCCATCTCCATACGGGCGACATTTTTGCGATAGACTCTCTCCGTGCAGCTATGCGAGATTGTGATGCGGTTATTCATTTAGTAGGTATTATAAGAGAACAGGCTGGTAAAGGAATTACTTTCTCCCGCATTCATATTGAAGGAACACGCAATGTACTGCAAGTAGCGAAAGAGCTGTCTATTCACCGCTTTCTATTCATGAGCGCGCTTGGTACGCGTCCTCAAGCTGTTAGTGGCTACCATCAGACAAAATATGAAGCGGAACAATTGGTGAAAGCATCTGGAATCCCTTATGTGATATTTCGTCCCTCCGTTATTTTTGGTCCAGGCGATGAATTCGTTACTATGCTGGCTGATTTAGTCCGCCTTCCTTTTACTCCTGTCATTGGAAGTGGGACATATCTCTTGCAGCCTGTGTCTCGCAAAACAGTAGCAGAGGTGTTTACGCAAGCACTCACTAGTGAGCTAGCTACTAATCAGATTTATGAAGTAGGCGGCCCACACCAGCTTTCCTACATGCAAATCCTACGGCACATTGGACATGCGATTGGAAAATCACATGTAAGGACGCTTCATGTACCACTATGGATGATGAAACCTATCGTTACAATGATGCAAGGGTTTTCCTTTTTTCCTATCACCACAACTCAATTAACGATGCTACAAGAAGGTAATTTTTGTGAAGATGGTGAAAAATTATACCAAGATTTTCAGATTAACAAAATTGAATTCTCTTCTGGTATATCCGAATATCTTTCACAGACTAGAACGAAGACCAGATAAATTGAAGGAGCTGGAATAAAAAACAGCCTTTCCTTATACACACATATAAGAAAAAGGCTGTTTGAGATTTATTCATGTAAATTAGGTTCAGCTTCTCCTAACTGACTATTAACATACCGAGCTGCTACAAATAAAAAGTCTGATAAACGGTTCAAATATTTAATAGCAATTGGGTTAATTGGTTCTGTCTCCATAAGCTGGGTTGCTCCGCGTTCAGCACGTCTTACTACCGTGCGAGCTACGTGAAGAGCAGCACCGGCAGGATGACCTCCTGGCAAAACAAAATTTGTCAGCGGAAGTAGCTTCGCATCTAAACAATCAATTTGTTTTTCTAAATAATCTACGTCCTCATCAACGATAGGCCAACCTACCTTTTTTCCTTCAGGTGTAGCTAGCTCTGCTCCAATATGAAATAACTTGGTTTGGATCAGATGAAACGTTTCTAACAACTCAGCCCACTTGTGCTCTTTAGGTAAAAAAGATACTGCTGCTCCAACATGCGAGTTAGCCTCATCGCACGTTCCGTATACTTCTACTCGTGGTGCATGCTTAGGAACACGTACGCCATAAACTAAAGATGTTTGACCTTTGTCTCCTGTTTTTGTATAAATCTTCATGTCATACCCACCTTTTCTTCATTTTTATAAGCAACGTAAATAATTACGCTGGGCTAGCCACTATAATGAATTCAGTACTAGTTGCATCAAATGGAGCTTTTGCAAAGCTACCGTAGCGCTCTAAAACCTTAAAACCGGCTAAACGCAATAAATGATGCAATTCTGTCGGGAAGACGTAACGCAATGTAAAGCGTCCAGTTACACGCTCCTGCATTTTTCCATTCTGATCTAGACGTTCATAGCTACGTGTCACTTCTGCTACTTGTTGAAAATAATCGTAGCGAGTAAAATCATACATCGCAACTTCCTGTCCATCCCCCAACGGATACATGCCACGAAGCGTCAATTTTTCACTCTCTTCATAGAGATGCTTGATATGTGGTACAAAGACATTAAAGACTAGCTTACCACCAGGCTGAAGATGCTCTCGTATGCAGCGCAATGCCTTCATTTGTTCCTGAATATGAAGCAAATGTAAAAAGGAGCGATAGGGTATCATGATTAAGCCAAACTTTTTTCCTAAGGAGAATTGACGCATATCCCCTTGAATAAAAGACAAACGCTCGATCACACCAGCTTCTTCTGCCTTTGTTACGGCTTTCTCCAGCATTTCCCGAGAAATTTCAAGCCCAGTCATGTCGATGCCTGCCTTAGCAAGCGGAATGGTTACTCGTCCAGTCCCACACCCTAATTCTAAGACTTCCCCTTTTGCTGCTTTAGCATATTCTTCATAAAAAGCCAAATCTCCTGCTAATCCTTGCTGTGTGAGATCATAATAGTCAGCCCAATGATACATATTCACCACTGACCCTCCTATACTACCAACTCGTCCGATAAAATATAAGCCATGACTAATTTAGCAGTATTGTCAAAAGCAGAGGAATGAGTACGCTCATGCGAGTGGGAGGCATCTACACCAGGTCCAATCAATCCATGAACAATATCATATCCAGCTCGCAGTGCGGCACTAGCATCGGAACCATAATACGGATAAATATCAACCTGATAATTAAGTCCGTTTTCATCAGCCAATGCAACTAATTTCTTGCGGAATCCATAATGATAAGGTCCAGAGGAATCCTTGGCGCAGATAGAAACACAATATTCATCGGTTGTTTGGCCCGTACCGATAGCTCCCATATCCACTGCCAAATACTCTACAGTAGCTGACGGAATGCTTGAATTACCGCCGTACCCAATCTCCTCATTATTACTGATCAAAAAATGTGTCGTGTACGGCAGCTCTAGCTTATCTTCCTGAACTGCTTTTATTATACCTAAAAGAATGGCTACGCTTGCTTTATCATCTAAGTGGCGAGATTTCACGAATCCGCTCTCTGTCACAGTCGTGCGAGGATCAAAAGAGACAAAATCACCAACGCTAATTCCAAGAGCCTTGACCTCTTGAGCATCTGTCACCTTTTCGTCCAGTCTGACCTCCATCAAATCTTCTGTACGCTCTGCCTTGCCGCTGTCGCGATACACGTGAACGGATGCTTTAGAGGTTAAAATCGTTCCTGTATAAATGTGTCCCGTAGCTGTTTCAATCTGGCAATGCTCACCTTCGATCGCATTCCATGCATAGCCACCCACCATCGAAAGCTTGAGGCGACCATTGCTTTTTATTTCTTTCACCATAGCACCGAGTGTATCTACATGAGCCGTTAATAAGCGATGCTTATCATTGTTGCGTCCTGATATTGTCGCTAACAATGCCCCTTTATTAGTCCGCTCAACATGTACACCGCTTTTGCTCAATTCCTCTGTTACCCAGGAAATTACTTGATTGGTGTTACCAGATGGGCTTGGGATTTGTGCCAATTTGACAAATGTATCAATCATGTAAGACAGGGACAAGTTCATCGAATCCTTCCTCTCCTCTTGCTGTTTTTAGACTAGATGTTCTTTTATGTATGCTACTACTTGCTGCACATGATCCTTTACTTTAACTTTGGGGTATATCTGTGCAATCTTGCCTTCTGTATCTAAAATAAAAGTGGAACGCTCAATACCCATATACTCTCGGCCATACATTTTTTTGAGTACCCACACTCCGTACGATTCTGCAACACTATGGTCTTCATCCGCAATTAAAGGAAACGGCAATTCGTGTTTTGCAATAAACTTATCATGGGAAGTAACGCTATCCGGACTTACCCCAAGCACAACTGTGTTAAGAGTGGCAAATTCAGCATGATAATCTCGGAAATCACATGCTTCCGTCGTACATCCAGGCGTGGAGTCCTTTGGATAAAAATAAAGCACGACGTTTTTGCCGCGATAATCTTCTAGGTTTATCGTTTGCCCATTACTTGCAGGTTTTTTAAAAGTTGGTGCTATTTGACCGACTTCCAACATGAAAATCCCTTCTTTCCTTCATTTTTTTTATTGTAACAAAAGTTAGGTTCAGGAAAAAGAAAAGGGAGAAGATGCATTGCACTTTACTTAATAAAACATTACGATTACATAATAGTAAAAATTCCGACCTTTCCAAATAGAAAAAGGAGAACCTGGTGGTGGCTAACGTGATAAAAGAAGTATTTGAAATAACAGATCCTGAGGCACTTAAATCCTTCGCTGTGCCTGAAAGAGTTAAAATTTTACAGCTTTTTGAAGACCTAGAGCCTCGAACTGCAAAGCAAATTGCTACTGAACTGGGGGAAAACGCGGCACGGCTACATTACCATGTTAAGGAATTGGTAAAAGTTGGTCTGTTACAACAAGTGGATACCCGTGTAAAAGGCTCCATTGTAGAAAAATACTATCAGCCAATTGCAAAAGTCATCAGGGCTAATTTGCACCTCGTTGTGGAGGAAAATGCTCAGCAATTAAGTGAAATCATGTTCTCTCCGTTACATGCGGCTGAACAGGAGCTTCTTTATACCATGAATCATCTGGCTGCATCTGACATTGATAAACGAAAGGACTATCAAGACACCTTTGCATACAACTTTGGGAATTTACATTTGACAAAAGAAGAACGTAATCAGCTTTTTAGTGAAATGAAGGATCTCTACCAGCGTTATAAAGACAACAAGCCGTCAGCCGATCGTCTAAACTTTCATTACCTAAATCTGCTTTTCCCGACTTCACCGCGTCAAGATGATCCAGATAATGCTGAATTCGTAGACGATGATGAATAAGTAGCCCAACCTATCCAGAAAGGAGCTGCCATGCATGCATAAGTCCGAAGCATACACCGTACTGTTTGATTTTGATGGAACGATTGCTGATACATTACCAGCCATTTTTACAGCCATGCGCCATACCTTTTATACGTTTCTGCAAGAGGAGTATTCTGATCAGCAGATTATGGAATTATTCGGGCCACCGGAAGCAGGAATTATCAAAGACAAGATTCCGTCTGAGAGATATGAGGAAGCTCTTCAATGCTTTTATGACAAATATGTAGATGAGCACCGCGGACTAGTAACCCCTGCACCTCTGCTCACTATGCTGGAAGCTTTAAAGCACGCAGGTATTCAGATGGGAATTATTACGGGGAAAGGCAGAAGAAGTGCCGATCTTTCTCTTGAGGCATTAAAACTGACCGATTATTTTCAAATTGTCATAGCAGGTGATGAAGTAACAAATCATAAGCCGCATCCTGAAGGCATTCTTCATGCAATGCAACAGCTCCGAGCCTGCCCGGAACATACTCTTTATGTAGGAGACAGCCAAGCTGATGTCACCGCGGCTAGAGCTGCCGGCATTTATGCGGTTGGTGTGAATTGGTTTCCTGCATCGCAGAGCAATGGGATTTTTGATCCTTCTCCCGATGTATTATTTACAGAACCTTTGATGATGATGGAATGGCTGTTAAAAAGATGGAATATAGACAGTAAATAAGCTCAAAGAAAAAAGAGGCCTCCCTTATCTAGCTAGGAGCAACCTCTTTTTTTCTTTCTGTTTTATGCAAAATTCGTCTTAGCTTACGAAATAACTGGTTTACTTGACGAAGCAGGATTGGTGACTAGTAAGCCAAGTCGTGCAGACATTTTGACAAATACCGGGTAAGCAATCAACGACAGCAGGACACCTTTGATAATATTAAAAGGTACAATACCAAGTAAGATCATACTCCACAGACTTTCCATATGGAACATCTGCAGTAATTGCTCTATCGAAATTGAGTAGAGTACCGCATAGAAAGGCAACAATAAAAAGTAGTTGGCCATAGCCATAATCACTGTCATAACAAGCGTACCTGCCGATAGCCCCAAAACAAAACCGACTTTATTTTTATATAAGCGCTGTGTATAAACAGCCAAAAACACAAAGCTTCCGCCTGCAAGCGTATTCGCAATTTCTCCAATAATAAAACCATCTGTGTTTTTTAGCAGAAGATGCAAGCCATTTTTTAAGACTTCAATGAGCACTCCCGCTGCTGGGCCAAAGACAAGCCCGCCAATAATGGCTGGTACCGTACTAAAATCAAGCTTTAAAAAAGTCGGCATCAACGGCACATGAAACTCCAGATAGTACAAAAGAAACGCAATGGCTGAAAGCATAGGGATCGTAACTAGCTTTCTCAGACGCTGTCTTTGAATCGTGTGACTTGTTTTTCCTTGCATGTTGACCATCCTCTCTTTATCTTTCTCCTTCTTGAGAGATGGCAACAGCAATCCGCAACCACGTGTTATTTTTTCACTCTACTGCAAAACAAACTTACGACGACTGTTCCGCTCTTAGAAAAGAATAAAAAAGCCCCCAAAAAAGCATCATGCTTCTTCAGGGGCATACTGACGATCTTTACCATAATCCAGAGGGTATAGGGAAACAAAGGGCTGTTTATCGAGCAGTCCTCTCCCTCAGCCGACACAACAAAATAAGCACGTGTGCATCGTACTGTCGTCATCCTTCTCCCATCCAGACTGTACTGTCGGCTCTGGATTCTCACCAGATCCTGCACACTTCTGCCTCATTTTGAGCAAAAGTGGCTCGCGGGCTAACGCTCGATATGCGCATCACCGCCGGTCGGGAATCTCACCCTGCCCCGAAGGAATTGTGAAATTTTTCTCACGCAACTATTATACTCTGAAATTCCACGTATGACAATATCATTTTATGCAGCTATTCCTCACGAGCCTGCACCGCTATATTTTTTAACCCCTTGGTTCCAGATTAAAATCCCTAAGGTAAAAAAGATGATTCCCATCACAGGAGTCAGCATTGTGTACCCATATAAATCCTCTTTTTTCAAAAAATAAGCAGAAGGATAGAAGCCTACAAATGCGAATGGCAAAATCCATTTCAATAAAATTGCGATTGCATTGTTGTAAATGTCTACTGGATATCGCCCATAGTTTTGAATATTCCAGATCATAGGAGCAATTCCCGTACGTGAGTCGCTATAAAAGCTCACGGATGCTATTGCAGTATAAACACCACCGTAGATCAAGGTACTGCTCAATACTAACAGGATAAAGATAATGGGATCGTACCAGGAGATTGTAAGCTGTAGCTTCCATCCCGCATACAGCATAATTAACAGCCCCGTCAGGACTCCAAATATACGATCTGGTGAAATGGATTCCAGCGAAATTTGCGCTAAATGATTGACAGGCCGCGTCAAGATGCGATCCATCTCTCCTCTGATAATATAGCGCTCATTAAAATCCCAAAAACCAAAAAACATCGTAAACAAGGCATAGGGAACTAAAAAGTATCCATAAATAAAAATAATCTCATACATCGTCCAGCCCTGAATGTTTGGAACATGTGTAAATACAACTAAAATGAATACCAGATTTAACAGTTCACTTACGATATTGGACAGCAATTCAGCGATGAAGTTGGCCCGATACGACAGTTTTACTTTAAAATACTGGCTGAGATAATCTTGAAACAAACGTATAACTTGCCCCATCTGGCTATCCTCCTTGCACGACCAAATTTCGTTTTGCACGTTGCCACAACAGAATAATTGGTATAAACAATAACGCGATCCAAATAACCTGTGTGCCAATTGCTATCCAGGCTTTCTCACCATGGAGTGCCCCTGTAAAAATCATACTAGGCGTAAAATTGATAGCCTGAAACGGCAGATATTGCAAGATCGTTTGGGTGACTCCAGGAAAGAAACTAATCGGAATAACAACACCTGACAGCAAATCTACCACCATGCGCTTTGCCATAATCATCCCTTCATTTCTCATGAAGAAAAACGTTAGTAGGCCTGTGAGCAAATTAATTTGGGTATTTACCACAAAACCAAGTAACAAGCTTGCACTGTACATCCCCCATATTTCCCCACTGTTCGGAAATTCGAACGGAATGAACAACCGAACGATGAGAAGTCCCGGAAAAGCAAAAAACACAAGGCGAAAAATCCCTTCTCCCAATGCTTGTGCTGTTTTGACTGACAGGTAATTATAAGGACGAATCAGCTCAGTAGCTACTTTTCCTTCTCTGACATCCTGACCTATTTCTTGGTCGATATTGTTAAAGTAGAAGGCACGAGACATCCAAGCAATTGCTACATAAGAGGTCATTTGAACCAAAGACATGCCAACGAGATTGTCCTGCCCGGAATAGATTGCTCCCCATAAGAAGTAATAAGCTCCGATATTAATCGCATAAATGATGATCCCGCTGTAGTAATTTACCCGGTAAGCAAGCATGGTCAGAAAGCGAATTCGTATCAGCTCTTGATAAAGTTTCCACATGCTAAAATCCCCCGCTTGTCGTCGAGTAAATGTTACGTACAATCTCTTCCGTGGAGGTTTCTTTGATTGTTACATCGGTTAGTTCAAAGCTAGCCATCACTTGCGTTAAAATGGCCGGCAGCTTTTCATGCTGAAAGGAAACAGATAGGGAGTATGCATTGATGCCCTCAATACTACATTCAAAATCAGATAAAGTAGCCCGCAGATTCTCTGCAGTCATTTTTTGTTTAAATTGGAATACTACTTCGGTTTTATTCCCCCAGCGTTCCTTCAAATCAGTTAAGAGTCCGTCAAAAATCAACTTGCCGCTGTCCATCACTAAGACTCGTTTACACAGTGCTTCAATATCAGATACATCGTGTGTAGTAAGCAAAACGGTGGTATTTTCTGTTTCGTTTAGACTTTTTAGGAAGTCGCGAATCTTTTGTTTTACCAGTACATCTAAGCCTACTGTTGGCTCATCAAGGAACAACAGCTTCGGTTTATGAATCAGAGCAGCAGCGATTTCACAGCGCATTCTCTGTCCAAGACTTAATTTGCGAACAGGCTGCTGAATGAATGAGCCCATGTCTAATTCTTCTATTAAACGATCCTGCCACGCCTGTCCTGCTTCCTCCTCTACCTTATAGACCCGGCGCAATAGACGAAACGACTCTAATGGAGACAAGTCCCACCACAGTTGTGAACGTTGCCCAAAAACAACCCCGATCGACTCAACATATTTTTCTCGATCCCGGTACGGATGATAGCCATTAATTAAAATCTCTCCGCTTGAAGGGGTTAAAATGCCTGTCAGCATTTTGATAGTTGTTGATTTACCGGCTCCATTTTCACCGATTAAGGCAAACATCTCACCTGCTTGTACCTCGAAGCTAAGCTCATGAACAGCACGAACTGTTTTATATTCTCGTTGAAAGAGATCGCGAAAAGCACCAGACAAGCCATTGCGAGCTTGGTGAATGCGAAATACTTTCTCTAATTGCGTAACATTTATCATATTTCTCGCGTTCCTTCCTCTCCTGCTTTATGATGTAACTGCCACGATAGATAGTGTATATGAGCCAAAGACAACTTGCAAAAAGAAACTTGCCCCAAATACACTTGGTATCCTATGTTATGATAAAAGGGTCGAAAAAGGAGTGAAAGAAATCATGAATCGTGAACAATCAACTAAACTGCATGAACAAGCTTACGGTGTTATTGTCGGGGGCGTAAACAGCCCTTCCCGTTCGTTTAAGGCCGTTGGTGGCGGTTCTCCTGTCGTCATGGCCAAAGCACAAGGAGCTTATTTTTGGGACGTAGATGGAAATAAATACATAGATTATCTGGCAGCGTACGGTCCCATCATTACTGGGCATGCTCATCCACACGTTACAAAGGCAATCGTGGACGCGGCACAAAATGGCACACTGTATGGCACGCCAACTCCTTGGGAGATTACCTTTGCTGAGATGATTCGGGAAGCCATTCCTTCCATGGAGCGTATTCGTTTTAATAACTCAGGTACAGAATCTGTTATGACGTGCATTCGTGTAGCTCGTGCCTATACCAATCGCACAAAAATCATTAAATTCGCTGGCTGCTACCACGGCCATTCTGATTTAGTCCTAGTAGCTGCCGGTTCTGGTCCTTCCACACTAGGTATTCCGGATAGCGCTGGTATCCCACAAAGCATTGCTAACGAGGTTATTACCGTTCCGTTTAATAATGTTGACGCGTATAAAGATGCGCTAGAAAAATGGGGACATGAAATTGCTGCTGTTTTAGTTGAGCCAATTGTTGGTAACTTCGGGATCGTAATGCCTCAAAAAGGATTCCTGGAAGAAGTTAATCGCCTGACTCACGAGGCCGGAGCCCTTGTGGTATATGATGAGGTAATTACTGCCTTCCGCTTCTGCTATGGTGGAGCACAGAACTTATTAGGAGTAGAGCCTGATTTGACTGCCTTAGGTAAAATTATTGGCGGCGGGTTGCCAATTGGGGCATATGGCGGTCGTCGTGAAATCATGGAGCAAGTAGCGCCTCTTGGACCTGCTTATCAAGCTGGTACACATGCCGGAAACCCTGCCTCCATTAAAGCGGGTATCGCATGCTTAGAAGTGCTCAAACAACCAGGCGTATACGAAGAGCTCGATCGTCTCGGCATGCTCTTGGAAGCTGGGATTAGTAAAGCCGCAGAAAGCCACGGCATAACCATTCGCATTAATCGCGTAAAAGGTGCTTTAGCTGTTTATTTTACCGATGCAACCGTTACGGATTATGATGGAGCCCAAAGTGCTGATGGAGAACAGTTTGCCCAATTCTTCCGTTTGTTATTGGACGAAGGAATTTGTCTGGCTCCTTCTAAATATGAGGCTTGGTTTATCACAACAGCTCATACTGAGTCAGATATTAAACAGACAATCGAAGCAGTAGACCGTTGCTTTGCTAAAATGGCACAGAAATAAAACATCACAAAGGCCTCCAAACGTGTAAGAGTATGGAGGCCTTTCTTATTTTCCATTTGGAAAAAAACGATCGGGGAAACTTCTGGCTTTCGGGGAAAACTACTGGTGTCTTCACTCAAAAAGCGTAATACAGGAGGGCTAGTCAATGTCCAGAGGTAAAAACGACTTTCCACAAGCACCAGAGCAAACCTTTACTGATCCCAAGATGAGTGCAAAGCCACTGGAATTTTTAAGCTTCCAGAATCCACGTAAAACAGAACATCACAAAACAAAGCAGCATAAAACAGAAAATCAGGACGAGTAGTCATGACAGCCCCCATTATAGGGGGTTGTTTATTTGTATAAATTATACAATTTCATACCAAAATATTGCTTATCAATTCGATAAACACACAAATATCAGAAAAAAGTTTGCATAAAAACGCTTACATTTGTATAATTAACTGTTTTGATATTGTTTTGCTTGCCTCTTTCGTGTTATTCTCAATGGTAACTAACGATATGCTTCCCCTGTTTGCACAATGAACATCCACATTGAGTCCAATCTTCTATAAAAAGGACTTATACTCAACTGTCTTAGAAGAACTAAGGAGGTGGAGGTCAGACCTACTGACCGTTACTATGCAAAAGAGAAATGAAAAGCATATGCACATCAGCAACTTTCGGAATTATCACACAACAGAACATGATAGCTGTGGAATCATCTGTATCATCGAAAAAACAGGAACACCTACAAGGAAAAATGTAGATGAAACGATTCGGACCTTAGTACAAATGGAGCATCGCTCTGGATTTATTGATGGAGAAGGTGACGGATGTGGTGTATTAACTGATATCCCTCGCTATCTTTGGGAGAAATATTTAGAAAACTCACTCTTCGAAAGTGATTTGGCTTATGATCCTTCCTTTGCAGTTGCTCATATTTTTGTTCCTCGCAAAGGACATGAGGTAAAAAAAGTCCAGGAAGAAATCGGCTTGCTTATCAAAAAACACGGCTTAACTATTTTAGCTGAGCGTGAAAATCAAGTTCATTCAAACGTGTTAGGAAAAAACGCACAGCAGGATGAGCCACTCTTTTGGCAAATCGCTTTAATGCCGGACCAAGCCATCCATCCAACCACATTAACGCCTGAACAATACGCCGGATTATTATTTGAACTCCATGTTGAAATTGAAGATACCTATCATGTACATGTTGCTTCCCTCAGCAATCACACCGTTTCTTATAAATTGATGGGTGCAGCGAACATCTTACCCCACTATTTCATAGATTTAGCTGATCCATCCTTTACCTCTACTGTTACAATCGGTCATAATCGTTACTCAACCAACACATTGTCTAATTTTTTCCGAGTTCAGCCCTTTTCTTTATTAGGACATAATGGAGAAATTAATACCATTAGTAAACTTGAAGAAGAGGCCCGCATGCTACACGTACCGTTAGTCGAAGGTGGCAGTGACTCTCAAAATCTAAATCGTACCATCGAAACCTTTATTCATCGCTATGGATTAACCTTATTTGAATCCTTAGAGGTTATTTTTCCACCTATCCACAATGAAATAAAATTATTTTCTCATGATTTACAGGATTTATACACGTACCTCCGACAGGCTTGGGGGCACTTTGCTCAAGGTCCCGCTGGTATTGTTTCTCGCTACGCCGATCAATGCGTCTTTAGTGTGGACTCCTTGGGATTGCGCCCCGTCTGGATGGTAGAAAGCGAAGAATCCCTTTATTTCTCCTCCGAGCAAGGCATTATTCCTGTGTCTGAAATGGTAAGCGAGCCAAAATCATTAGCCCCTGGCGAGAAAATTGGTGTACAGCTAAGCCAGCAAGGTATCAAAATCTTTAGTCATTCAAAGCTGCAAGAGCTTGTTAAAGCTAGCTTTCAGACAAAAATTTCCTGTCAACACTTCCGACAGCATTTACATTACGCCTATCAAAGCGAAATGGTCGCTCCTTCTTATGATTATGAAGCACCTACTGCTCAAGCATTTAGTGCATTTGGTTGGGATCGAGAGCAAATCCAGCTTATTGAGCAAATGGCTTCTAATGGTGCAGAGCCGATTCGTTCGCTTGGCTATGACGGACCACTCGCTGCCCTGTCCAAAGAACGCCAAAATATCAGCGATTACATTAAAGAAAGCGTGGCAGTCGTAACTAATCCGGCAATCGACAGAGATCGAGAAATTGAACATTTTTCAACGCGTGTGGTTTTAGGAAAAAGAACATTCCTATCACAAAAAGAAACCGAACCACATACTCGGATGGAGATCGCCTCACCGCTGCTCGTGGAGGGACAATCGTTCCAAGAGCTTGCATCTCCTCAAGGTATGATGACTTTAGAACAAATTATTTCTTGCTTCCATACAAATCCGCATAGTGTAGTCGTCTTGCCAACCGTATTTCGAGAAACAGAACGCTTATCGGAAGCTCTGGATCGCCTTGCTCAAGAAGCTTGTCAAGCTGTGGAAAAGGGAGCAACTTTATTAATTCTTGATGACTCAATGGTTCATATTGAAAATCAATATTTTATCGATCCTTTACTGATAACAGCCCATATTGACAGAGCGCTCAAGCAAGCTGAATCCCCTAGTCATAATCTACGCAGACAAGTAAGCATCATCGTTCGATCCGGTGCTATTCGTTCCTTGCATGACATCGCTCTTCTACTGGGAAGCGGTGCAGAGGCAGTGGCTCCACACATATTGTTTGCCACTGTATTTGCAAAGGGAGGAACAGAAGCAGTTCAAAATCTATTTAATGCTTTAACAAAAGGGCTCGAAAAAGTAACATCAACAATCGGTATTCATGAGCTACGTGGCTACGGTCGCCTTTTTTCTGCAATAGGTCTGCATGCGGAAGTAGCTAATATTCTACAAATCCCAACCTTCTGTGGTTCAGATAAAGCTGGCCTATCACTTGACCAGTTAGAAGAAGAAAGTCGTCAGCGCTACGAATTATATAAGGACGAAAAAGCACGTGAGGCACGAACCTTCCACCTATTCCCACGGTTATGGAAGGCTATCGGGCAAATTGCAAGCGCTGAAATTCCTTATGTCGACTACGCATTGAAATTAGAAGAAAATGAGCAGGAAAACCCGATCTCCATCCGTCACTTAACCGATATTGCCTATGAGAAAAGAAGCACTCAGCAAGATACGGCTCGAATTGAACCCGATCAAGTGAACAACAGCGTAGGGGAGCATTCATTGCCGTTTATGATTTCTTCTATGTCATTTGGCTCACAGAACGAGACAGCCTTCCGTGCTTATGCGGAAGCGGCAGATCTCCTGAATATGATTTCCATGAACGGTGAAGGCGGAGAAATTAAAGATATGCTGGGCAAATACCCACGCACCCGCGGTCAGCAGATAGCGTCAGGACGATTTGGCGTAAATGTTGAGTTAGCTAACTCTTCAAACCTATTGGAAATCAAAATCGGTCAAGGGGCAAAACCAGGTGAGGGCGGACATTTACCCGGCTCGAAGGTTACAGAAAAGATTGCTGCTGCCCGAAATGCTACCGTAGGGTCCGATCTAATTTCACCTTCCAACAACCATGATATCTACTCCATTGAAGATTTGGCTCAGATGATTACAGAATTAAAAACAGCCAATCATCAAGCAAAAGTATGCGTTAAGGTGCCTATCGTGCCTAATATTGGAACCATTGCTGTGGGAATAGCCAAAGCTGGTGCTGATTATATTACCCTGTCAGGATTTGATGGTGGCACAGGAGCTGCCCGTGTGCATGCCCTACAACACGTCGGGCTTCCCGCTGAGATTGGTGTAAAGGCGGCTCATAATGCCTTACTGGAGGCCGGCCTACGCAATCAGGTAGAGATTTGGGCAGATGGTGGCGTCAAAAGCGCACTGGATGTGGCTAAATTAATGATGCTGGGGGCTAATCGCATTGGCTTTGCTACGTTAGCTATGATTGCTGTGGGATGTACTACCTGTCGCGGCTGTCACTTAGATACCTGTCATGTTGGAATAGCCACGCAAATTGATAATTTGGAAGAAGCCCACGAAAAGGGCTTACGCCGTTTTGTTCCCCGTCAATTTGATTTGGCCGTATCTGGACTTACTAATCTTTTCACCCAATTTGGGCAAGAACTACAGCGAATTACTGCTAAACTTGGATTTACCCATTCACAGGACCTCGTAGGTCGATCCGATTTGCTAGTGCAGGCTCGTGGCTTAAACCAAATGGATTTGGAGTCACTGCTCTGTGTCCATCCCTTATTTACTACTCTTAAGCATCGTGGGGCTAGTTATGAATCCACAGCCGCGAAAGTCTTGGTAGCCGCAGGAGCAATAGAAAACGCAGAGCAAGTTCAGGAAAAAGATCACTATGTAAGCCACGATCAACCGATTCAGCAAAATTTCTCGGCCATTTTATCAGGAGAGCGAGTATTGGGAAGTCGTTGGTCAGGAGCACGTGTGAAGCCTTATTTAGACGGAAGCTATATGTCATTGCCAGAGGTATCCTTGCATTTTGATCACGGCAGTGTTCCGGGAAACGGGCTTGCGGCCTACAATGCAGAGGGTGTGAGAATTCGCGTACAAGGCGGAGCACAAGATGGTGTTGGTAAAACGAGCTTTGGAGGTGTTGTCTCCATTCTCAAGTCTAAAGGAGCCCACGGGCACTATATCAATGGTTCTGTCGGAAAAAGCTTTTGCTATGGAGCACAGAAGGGACTATTTATTGTTCAGGGAAATGCTGATTCTCGTGCCTGCATTCGCCTCTCCGGGGCAGACGTTGTATTTGGCGGCGCTATTACAGAGCCACTTCAAGATCATTTAGGAGGACTAGGGGCCCGTGCCAATCTAAAAGGCTTCGCTTTTGAATACATGACAAATGGCCGCGCCGTCGTGCTAGGTGATCCAGGCCCATGGATTTGTGCTGGAATGACGGGTGGTACTGTATATGTTCGACTACAACCAGAACTAGGCTTTGATGAGGATGCCCTGAAACGTCGTATAGCCAAAGGTGCCAAAGTTTTCATTTACAAGCTTGATGCCAAAGGTATTTCTGATGTATCCGAGCTAGTAACAAAATATAAAGAAGAGCTATTGGCCGCAGAACAATATGAAGAAGCAGGACTCATTCAAAAATTATTAGAGCATCCAGAAGCACATTTTGTACAAATTACACCTAAAAAAGAGCAAGCTGATCCTTCTGTATCAACTGAGTAAGAAAAGTACCGAAGAAGAGAAGAAGAAAAGCAAGCCCTGATGTGGGCTTGTTTTTTTATTTGATCATTTTTTGTGGTAATATCAAAATAAATGAAACCTTTTTTAAGTTAATACGTATGTAAATTAACTGGCAAGGCTGAGATAACGAGCTACCCAACGATTTATTTTCATAACAAAGATGTATTTTTGTGTCTTCTCACCATTTTTCGTGCACAATGAACATAGGATGAGAAGAGGACAAGAAGAATCATCATAGATAGGAGTGATTTTACATGCTTTTTACCCCTTGGACGATATTAATTTTGGCGGCATTCGGTCTAACGATGTGGGCGCAATTCCGTGTAAAAGGAACGTTTAGCAAATACTCGGAGGTACCTGTTTCTTCTGGAATGACCGGGGCTGAGGCAGCTAGACATTTACTGGATTCTAACGGTTTATCCCATATTCCAGTCGAACATATACCAGGCACTCTTACAGACCACTACGACCCAATGTCTAAAACGGTACGCTTGTCAGATCCTGTGTATTTTAGCGACTCCATCTCAGCAGTATCTGTAGCCTGTCATGAGGTAGGTCACGCAATTCAGCACAAGGTTGATTATCCAATGCTAGTTGCTAGACATCGTATTTTCCCACTAGTCAACCTTACTTCGGGAGTAGCCCCTTTCTTGTTATTAGGCGGTCTGTTCTTGAAAATCAGCGGTCTCTTCCTGCTTGGGATCATTGCTTTTAGCGTAGCCGTGCTATTTCAAGTCATCACATTGCCAGTCGAGTTCAACGCTAGCAGCCGCGCCAGAGATTTAATGATTAAAATGGGCTATATTCGCAACTCAGAAGAACGTAAGGTTAAGGCCGTACTTGGTGCTGCAGCTCTTACCTATGTAGCCGCAGCTCTCATGTCTGTACTACAGTTGCTTGAGTATATTTGGTTATTTAAACGAGACAGCGACGACTAACATTTCCTTTTATAAATCTACAAAAAAAGGCGTCCCATCAAGGGCGCCTTTCATTTTATTATTGATGCAATTTACTCCTTCACACCAGGAATGGTATCAAGCTTCCATGCCCCATCCTCTTGCTTCATACGAACAGAATAGCCTTTAAAATCAACTTCATTGCCTTCTCCGACAGGAACTTTAATTTCATACTCTCTGCCATTTTGATCTTCTGTAATCATTTCTGCCTGCCCGCCTTCCCATTGAAGCACACTGGTTCTATCTACGGTTGGTTGAGCCAGCTTTCCTTCTTTTTCAATTAGCTTGAGATTGTCTATGACTTTATCTCTTGCAGCTTTTGTATAGATATTCTCCAGGTATTTCATCAGCTTTTCTTTCGTATCTATATCGCTTCCTACAAAGCGATAGTCTTTTCCATCATGAGAAAAGCTCTTACTTTTATCTGGCTCTGTTTTTCCTCCGCGTAATACATACTCATAAGCGTTTGCTCCCTCAGCTGCCAACGCGACAGCTTCTTTTTCATCCATATTGGTATGCTTATTTCCAGCCGGTTTTGTCATCTCCGAAGCTGGTTGAGCAGTTTCTGTCGTTGGAGTTGTAGGCTTCTGTTCGGGCTGATTGCCTGTACAACCTGCCAATGCTACAACCAATGCTGATAAAATCAGAAAGCCTGTCCATTTTTTCATATTGTTTCACTCCTTTTTCAGTATGACGCCAAAACATGGTGGCACGTTACGCCTATTCACTCGATACTGCCTCAAAACCATGTCGAACCGCATACAAAAACCATATAAAATTTAAAAACAGGAGAATGCTCGTCATTAAGAATACACCGTTTAAGCCTACAAATCCAGCTAGAAAGCCTCCCGTCATGGGTCCAAGCATATTGCCAAGACATAAAAAGCTGTTATTATAGCCAAATACTCGACTAACCATATGACTCGGGGTAGCTTTTCGTAACAAGGAATTAACAGCCGGCAATAGTCCACCTACACATAATCCTGCCATGAAACGCAAAATAAGTAATTGCCAGAGCGTTTGCACCATCGCCGTTGGAATATAGACAATAGCAGATGCAAGCAAGCAGCCAAGCAATACTTTATGCGAACCAATCCTATCTCCCAATTTGCCTAACTGAGGGGAAGCAATAACATTAGCTATTCCTGTCATAGCTGTAACCAATCCTGCAAAAAAGGCCACTCTCTCGCCACTTCCAATCAGCTCTTTAACAAAAATCGGGAGAATCGGAACAATTCCATTAAGGGCAAATTGAACAATTACCGTTACGCCAAACAGAACCGGCAGTGTTTTGCTTGCAAACACCATTTTAAAGTCCTCTCGCAAACTTGTCTGTTCTGTTTTGGGCAAAGGTGTAAAGTCTTCCTTTACGGTAAACGTAATGATAAGCGTTGCTATAAATAATAAACTGCCTGTTACCATAAACACAGCACGGTACCCAACTAAATCTGCAAGCAATCCTCCAAAGAAAGGCCCCATAATCGAACCAGATACAACACAGGATTGCAAAATGCCTAAGGCCCATCCCGAACGCTCCTGAGGCACACTAGAGGCTACTAAAGCATTGCTGGCAGGAATGATTCCACTAATCGTTCCGTTTAATAAACGCAGGAATAATAAATG
The DNA here is from genome assembly GCF_001645205.1 of Brevibacillus sp. SKDU10. Classification (NCBI taxonomy): domain Bacteria; kingdom Bacillati; phylum Bacillota; class Bacilli; order Caryophanales; family Paenibacillaceae; genus Brevibacillus; species Brevibacillus sp. SKDU10. The sequence continues at coordinate 23,865 of NZ_LSSO01000186.1, forward strand.
CCATACATTGCCTGCCAGTCCAGTTAGCCCAATCGTAATTGACATTAAAAAACCAGAGCGGAGTATCATTATTTTACGTCCATACTTATCTGCCAAGTTCCCCCAAACAGGTGACACTATTCCAGCCGTTAAAAAGTTGGCTCCAAATATGATCCCAGACCACAACGTTGCGTCGCGAGTGTTCGTGATATGTAATTCTTCCTGAATAAAGAGCGGGAGAAATGGCATTACCATACTCATTCCTACCATAACGATAAACAAAGCACCACAGAGAACAAATAAATTACGTTTCCAGGTCTCCATACCCTCACTCCTTATTTTAAGCCAGTGAAAAAGTCAGAGGCTGTTTTTCTAGGTTGGATGTTTAACTACTCATCCCTTCGACGAAATAGCTTCTTGAGCCATGTTGCCAAAGTCCTGAACGTTCCATAAGGTATGATAAGCCCCTTGCTGCTGTAGAAGCTCTTCATGTTTCCCCATTTCCACAATGCGTCCATCCTTTAACACAACAATCTTATCTGCATGCGTAATGGTAGACAGACGATGGGCTACAATAATAGTCGTTCTGCCCTTTGCCAGATGGGCTAAGGATTCTTGAATCATGTGCTCTGATTCCAAATCTAATGCGGAAGTAGCTTCATCCAAAATTAAAATGGCGGGGTCCTTCAAAAAGACGCGAGCAATAGCAATTCGTTGCTTCTGACCTCCCGAAAGCTTGACCCCTCGCTCACCTAATTCAGTATCGTAGCCCTCTGGCAGCTCACTAATGAATTCATGTGCATTCGCCGCCTTGGCTGCTGCTACTATCTCTTCTTCTGTCGCTTGCGGATTCCCCATTGAAATATTCATTCTGGCTGACTCGCTGAATAAAATGTTATCCTGCATGACAATTCCAATTTGCTCACGCAGGCTTTTTTGAGTAACGTCCCGTACATCGATGCCATCAATGAGAATTCGTCCACCCGTCACATCCCAAAATCGTGGAATTAAACTAATAAGAGAAGACTTTCCACCTCCTGACATACCGACTAATGCTACCGTTTCACCCGGTTCAATCCGTAATTGTACGTCATGTAGAACTGGTTCATCTTTCCCGTTATAAGCAAAAGTTACCTTATCAAATTCTACACGCCCGCTAATCCTTTTTGTTTCAGGATTTACGGGCAACGTACAAGCTCCCGGTCTATCCACGATATCATATTGCTCATCAATAAAATCAAACATACGATCCATAGAAGCGATCGCTTGCGTCAATGTAGTCGATGAATTAACCACCCGTCTGAGTGGCGTATATAGTCGCTCCAAATAAGCGTAAAAGGCCATGAGCGTTCCAATGGTTAACATACCTTGGATGACTTGATAGCCTGCAAAGCCAATAACTAAAAGCGGTGCAATATCAGTAATAGTATTAACCACAGAAAAGGTATAGGCATTCCAGCTAGTTTGCTCTAATGCCTTATGTAAGAATCTTTGATTTTTCTTTTCAAATTGCTTCGCCTCATACTCTTCCAAAGCAAAACTACGAGTAACGGAAATTCCATTAACTCGTTCGTGGAGATGACCTTGTAATTCAGCTAGCTTCTGCGAGCGCTCCCTCATTAGTTGGCGCAATCTCTTATAAAAATACTTAATCGAAAATCCATACAAAGGAAACACAACAATAGCAATCAAAGTTAGCTTTACATCCATAAAAAGCATAATGGAAAGCGTAATAACAATGGTCACTAAATCCAACCAAATATTCATAAGGCCTGTTTCAATAAAGCTTTTTGTCTGCTCTACGTCATTTACAACCCGTGAAATAATTTCTCCTACCTTATGATTGTTGTAAAATCGCATGGATAATTTCTGTAGGTGGCTAAATAATTGGTTACGAATGTCAAATAGAACACGGCTGGAAATCCATTGAGCATAATATTGGCGATAATACTCTACAGGGGCTCGCACGATTGTAAACAGAAAAAAAGCTGCACACATTAACCAAAACAATTGATATAGCTTATCTTCCTTAGGCATTGTTCCCGTAACTAAGGTGTCTATTACATATTTGAGAATTAATGGCATTAATAATGGGATCCCAAATTTTACAATACCGATACCAATGGTTAAAATAATTTTCACTTTGTAAGGTCCCACATAACGTAAGTATCTGCGTATGCTATTCATAGCACCACTCCTGCTGTTAGTATGAAAGATGAATGCGCCGCTTTAATTCCCTGAAGCCTAAGTCTCTGTGAAACCGATTTTACAACAGATAGACGGTTATGTCTTGTTGTCAAGTATACGGTAACAGCCCATTTACCTCCAATAAATTCACTTTTCTTTTTCTTTTTAGCCGGTTTTCTCTGTTTTCTAACTATTGAACGCGTATGGGATTCAAAAATACCCCTGTTATCGTTGCCAAATTTCGCTTGACCGATAACAGGGGTGTGTATCCGTGACATGTAATTGACTACTCTTCATCATTGTGCTTTAGCAGTTGGTACCGTTCATACCATCTTTGAACAAATCCGCTTTGGAAAGGCCCGCGTCTTGCTTTGATCCATTCCAAAACCTCATCCAACGCCAAGTGAACCCGTTCCTTCACATATGGAGGGTAATTCATTTGCGCGCTATGTAGAGCATATTCTTCTTCATCTAATACCGTATACGTCATATCCGGATAGACTTTCACATCCAGATCATAGTCGATATAGCTAAGTAAATTTCCTTTTAAACTGAAAGGAGAACCGATGTTACAGTAATAGTAAATCCCGTCATCACGGATCATGGCGAGTATATTAAACCATTGTCCTCGTCCAAATGTACAGATTGCAGGCTCTCTTGTACGCCATTCACGCCCATCAGACTCTGTGACTTTGACACGATCATTACCGGCTATCACTACTGTATCGCTCGTATGAATGAGCGTAGTACGATCCCAAGTACGGTGTAAGGACTGATTATGTTTGAAGCTTTCAATGCGTATAATGGAACCTGGTACTTGCGACGACATGACTCTCTCCTTTCTTCCATTTTCATCTTTCAAAGAAATATTTCCTTAGGAGGAAATTTTTTTAGAAAGCGTAATATACTGTTGCAACTCATATCCCATGGCTTGGTAAAAAGGCAACACCCGTTCATTCGCCTGATTGACCATAATAAGAATTTGATTGACACCGCGCTGGTGAAAACGATTCTCTAGGGCTTCTACTAACTTACGGCCGATGCCCCTGCCTTGGGAAGAAAGTGAAACAGCTAAACGATAAAAATAAGCACGAGTTCCATCTATCGTGCCGACAATAACTCCTACAACTTCTCCATCTTCCTCAGCAACCATAACCAAGTCGCTGTCCCAAGCTAATTGTTTAGCAAGAGAATCCATCGTTTCCGTATCAGTTCGATCTAATTCTGTTTCTTGCCAAATACGAGTAATTGCCGCATAATCGCCCAGACGAAACGTCCGAATAATCATAATAGGCGCCTCCCTTAGACGGCTTCATTTTTCTATTGTACACTACTGAGGAAAGTTTGTCCCCTTAAACACAACATACATTGTAGCAGTTTTCTAACAGGAACTAAACTAGTAAAGAAATACCGCCATCCACAATAATCGTTTGACCGCAAATCATTTTTGCTTGGTCAGATAACAAAAACATAACCGTATTAGCCAAATCCTCTTCTTCTACCATACGCCCTACCGGAGTTCGCTTAGCAGATGCTTCCAATAATTCTTCGCGGTTTGGGAAATGCTTTAATGCTCCTGTATCAACAACGCCTCCAGACACAGCATTTACAGAGATGTTATACGGAGCTAATTCTACAGCAAGATAACGAGTTAAAGCCTCTACAGCAGCCTTAGATACTCCCACTGTTGTGTAATTTTCAATGACACGAATAGAGCCCAAACTGGACAAGCTTACGATTTTACCGCCATCATTGGTTTTTTGCATTAATTTTGCTGCTTCTTGCGCACAGAATAATAATGCCTTGCTGTTAATTTCCATAGTCCAGTCCCAGTGACTCTCTTCTAACTCCATTAAAGGGCGTAGCACACCAGAAGCTGCATTGTTCACCAGTATATCTAAACGGCCGAATTCCTCATCAATCTCTTTAAACATCTCTTTAATTTTAGCAACATCTCCAACATTGGTTTTTACCAAATGAACGCGAACACCCTTCGCTTCCAATTCAGATGCTGCTTCTCTTGCTGCTGTACGATTACGCAGATAGTTAATGACTAAATCATAGCCTTGGTCAGCTAATTGGTGAGCAATCGCCTTCCCAATACCTCTGGTTCCACCTGTAACTAACGCTACTTTTCCATTTCTACTCATATATTTCTTCCCTTCCTTCCTAAAATGTAAAAAAGAAACGTTCCATCTACCAGCTATTAACATCTGGTACTAATTATCTTCTATATTATACAAGCTATACCATCGCATCGCTACGTGCAAATGTAGATCAGGTGTAGTCTTTATAACCAATTATTGCCTTCTTATGAAAAAGACTTCAATCTTTTTATTTTCTTTAACAAATCATTCATTTTATACTTTACAAATTGAAAATAATACCATACTATTAAGGAATAATGCTAACACTTGGAAAGGAGGTTCGGAAAAATGATGGTTATGGGAATCTTTACACAATTAGCTGGCAACAATAATGCTATGCATAATTTCATAACATCTTCTCTCCTCGCTTCCAGACAGGTGATGGTTGTTTAGCTGTTGTTTACACCTGATAAGCAGATCGTAGGAGAGGTATCTCTTGCGGCGCATATTTTCTTTTACACGCTCAGACCGTGAGATATCCATATCTTACGGTCTTTTTATGCTCTTTTTTCATAAAAATTGAAAGGGGGTGACACACGTCATGGTATTTCATTTTTTCATGTTTTCTGTTCAGATCAAACGCAACAAACCGCCTGTTGAAAGGCAAACACAGCTTTATTTCCAGGAGCAATGGATTAAAGAACGCGATGAAAAGCGTTACATGTTGGACGCGCAATCGCCGTATATTATGTAAGTATTCTTCATTTTGATGGGAGGAATGTTGATATGAGAAGTGTTAAACGTAAGCAACGCATGAAGTATGTAGGTGTAAAGGCGCTAGATGGGACCTGACTGAATGAACAAAAAATAAAAGGAGGATGTGCACTGTGCATATTCCAATGATCTTTTTTACCATTATTATTGAACGTAAAAAGAAATCACCGGAGAAAACATATCGAGATTATATACAGCATAAACGCATTGAAAAAATCCGTGAAGAAAACCAACAAAGATGCATGGAACATCATTATTTAATGAATCGTTTCTAAGCGTCTACCATAAAGCAGCAAAAAGCCCCCTCTGTATGAAGGGGCTTTCTGCGTTACCATTTTTCTTCCTTCGCTGTTATTTCAGCAATGATTTTATTGTGTAAGACTGGGAATGCATATTGTGACATTTCCTCTGATGTGACAAACACAGCATTCTCTTTTAGCGGCTCACCTGAGATGTGCTCCATTACATACACATCAACATTCCAATGCAAATGCGAGAAGGTATGCTGTACATTCATCAGGTAATCCCCCAAATCGACTTGTAGTCCATATTCCTTTTCCAAAAGCCGGAGCAATTGTTCTTCGTCATCTTTCGTCCCTGCATCCTCTACCATGGGAAATTCCCATAAACCTGCTAATAATCCCTGTTCAGGACGTTTTTGAATCAGATATTGGTTTCCACGCTTTACTACCGCTGTCAGTAATTGGACGGGACGCGGCGGCTTTGCCTTTCCTTTGACAGGCAGCGTACCCTGCACGCCTTCCCTTCGAGCTAAACAGTAATCAAAGACGGGACAGGTTAGGCATTGCGGATTTTTAGGCAGACAAACAAGTGCCCCTAATTCCATAATGGCCTGATTAAAATCCCCTGCTCGTCCGATTGGGATCGTTTGTTTAACCAATTGTTCCATTTTGATCCGTGTAGCTGGTTTAGCAATATCATCATCCATCAGTAGAAGTCTGGAAAACACACGCATCACATTACCGTCTACTGCAGGTACAGGAACTTCGTAAGCAATACTTAAAATAGCACCCGCTGTATAGGGGCCTACACCCTTTAACTTGGAAATTTCTTCAGGTGTATCTGGAACCACGCCACCATACGATACTGTGACCTCGCGTGCTGCTGCTTGCAAGTTGCGTGCTCGGGAATAATATCCTAGTCCTTCCCATGCTTTTAAAACCTCTTCCTCAGGAGCCGCCGCCAGCGCTTCCACTGTAGGAAATTTTTGCATAAAATTTTGATAGTAGGGTTTAACCGTTTCGACACGGGTCTGCTGTAGCATAATTTCTGAGACCCAGACACGATAAGGATCTCGATTTATTCGCCATGGTAAATCTCGCTTTTGGGCATCATACCAATATAAGAGATCCTGAGCAAAATCAAACGCTTGAAATTCATCGGGCAGTGTATAAATAGTTGGTTGTTTTTTTCTTGTCATGCTTTTCCTTTGTTTCCCCTTTGTTCTTTTCAGGTTTACATCCAATTTTATATAACAGTTCGTGCAAAGATCATCTACTCCCATCTTGCCAAAAAAAACAGGTTTGAACAAGTTTCTCCTACATTTGCCATCCTGATTTAGTGGCTTGGCCAATTGTAAAAGAAATGTTACACAACGAAGCAATGTTTTTGAAGAATGCATACTTTTTTTAGAAAGGATTGAAGAATTAAGTAAGTTGTGCCATAATTTTTCCACCATCCCCGTGCGAAAGGAGAAATCTTCTAGTGGATACTGCCACGCATTTTGCCATCGGTTTTGGTTTAGCTGCCCTTGCTCATCTAGATCCTGTAGTAGCAAACGATCCGGGTTTAGCTGAAGCGGTAATGATTGGAACAGTCATCGGTCAACAAGCACCCGATTTTGATGGATTTACTCGTCTACTGGGTAATGCAACATATATCCGCAACCATCGGGGAGCTTCTCATTCGATACCCGCTATTTTCATTTGGACACTCTCCATTTGTGGACTTATCCAATATTTCATTCCGCAACAGCACTGGGGGCATTTACTCGGTTGGACATTCTTCGCTGTCTTTTTACACGTTTTTGTCGATATATTTAACGCCTATGGAACACAAGCACTACGTCCCTTTAATCGAAAATGGGTAGCCCTTGGCACCATGTTTATCTTTGATCCGCTGATTTTTGCCTTGCACATCATCGGGCTGCTATTGTGGGCGGCTGGCGCTGAGCCTGGTAAGCTGTTCCTGGTTATCTATCTATTTATTGCCCTTTATTATGTAAAAAGGTATCGGGTACATGCTCGTGAGCTAGCCTATCTGCAATCCTCATTGGGGCTAAAAGGAGAGTATACGCTAATCCCTACTTATTCGTGGAGTAACTGGACATTTGTGGTTAAAACCACGCAGCAATGGTATGTAGGAGAGCTGCATCAGGGCTCCGAACCATTGGTGCTTGATATTTTCCCGATTCCAAAAGAAGAACCTGAGCTGATTACCCTCACGAGACAGGATAAAAAAGTGCAAGCATTTCTTTCCTTTACCCACCATGTTCATGCAGAAGTCATACAACGCTCTTTTGGCTATGAAGTCAAATGGAAGGATTTACGTTATCGAGCTAAGCATATGGGCAAATCCCACTACATGCTGGTAGCTGTCGTCTATCTAGATCAAAATAAACAAATTCGTGATTCATTCGTAGGCTGGATTCACCATAGTGAAGACCAGTTAACCAAAAAATTAAATCCTCAAAAAGAGATTCAAGTCAATTAAAAAGAAAAAAAAGCTCCTTCTTCGTGAGGAGCTTTTTCCTTTTGACACATTTTATGTTCGAGATTTATTCGGTCTACGCGAAGCTGGTTCTACATGAATCAGCATTCGTTCAATTCCTTTAAAGCCTTTCAAATACTCTTCAATTCTATCCGTAACATCATGACTTTCTGCTACAGTTAATGATGAAGGCACTTCAATAATGCAATCAACATGAACAGCGCTTCCATGATAACGGGCCCGTAAATCAGTCACACGGCTAACGCCATTCACTTCCATAATACGATCATGAATCTCCTGCCATTTATCTTCTTCAAAGGCATCCATCAGGCTATCGACAGCCTGTTTTCCTACCACATATGCCGTCTTGATTATGAGTAAGCCGACGATGAGTGCCACTAAAGCATCTGCCCATAGCCAGCCCATCCGAGCTGTACCAATACCAATTAATGTTCCAATACTGATAATCGCATCACTTCGATTATCATAAGCAGCAGCCATAACTGCCAGATTATCTGTTTCTTTACCAACCGCCATATTGTAAAGAGATAAGAGATATAGAATAAGGGCACCGCCAAAAGCTACATACATTGATAAAGGATCGGGAGCCATTACTTGTGCTTCTGGTCTCCATAATTTTATAAAAGCATCCTTTAACACATCTATCCCTACCACTGCCATCATAAAAGCAGCTAATAGGGCTGCTGTCGTTTCTGCACGAAAATGTCCATATCGATGATTGTGATCAGCTGGTTTCTGGGAAATATACATACCGATCATCAGGGCAATAGACGCCAACACATCTGATACGTTATTCCATCCATCTGCTGTCAATGCCTCAGACTGAGCAAACATACCAGCCAGAATCTTGCTTACAGACAGGATCAAATAAAGAAAGATGCTAATCTTAATGGCTCTGCTTCCCTTTTTGTATTTCAGGAGCTTGGAGCTCCCTTCTATACTTTCCACAGTAAATTTCCTCCTCATTCCGAACTTTCTATTCTAATGGTAACGATCCAAAAGCGTGTTAGTCCAGAGAAACGTTTTTGCAAAAAGGCAGGATTGCATCTATAAGGAAAAAGATTTGCATGAAGGAAACCCTATGTAAGCTAGATACAATTGGGCTTGTAGGAATGCAAGGCTCTGATTTTTGGGAAAGCCTTTTAAACCGTTTCTTTATTAAAATTTGTATGTCAGTTCTTTCTGAGGATGTTACACACTACTTACATGGTATTGGATCACCTAAAAAATTCGTCATACTGGGACGAGGAAACAAAACCCAACCTCTAGATTTATTTATATCTTAAAGATACGAAAAATGTGAGCAGAACAAACGAAATTAATGGGTTTATGCGGAAACTTTTTAAGTCAATGATTGACAATCCGTCACATGCTTATAACTAACGCGTAAGCCGCCTTTTCTTTATAGCATGACAACAAAAAAGGGTAAGCATACCTATTAGATGTGACTAATAGGAGCCTACCCTTTGTCTTTATTCCATATATTAGCGAGCTGCTGCGAAACGTTTGTTTACTTCATCCCAGTTAATCAAGTTCCAGAAAGCATTGATGTAGTCTGGGCGTTTGTTTTGGTAGTTCAGGTAATAAGCATGCTCCCAAACGTCTAAGCCAAGAACAGGAGTTTTCCCTTCCATAATTGGGCTATCTTGGTTAGGAGTGGAAGTGATTGCTACTTTATCACCGTCTACAATTAGCCAAGCCCAACCAGAACCGAAACGGCCTGTAGCTGCTTTTGCAAACTCAGCTTTAAAGTTATCGTAGCTACCGAATGCAGCATTGATTGCATCAGCAATAGCACCTGTTGGGTTTCCACCGCCATTTGGGCTTAGGATTTCCCAGAATAAGCTATGGTTCGCATGTCCGCCACCATTGTTACGTACGGCTGTCCGAATAGCTTCTGGAAGTGCATCCAGATTAGAAATTAATTCTTCTACGCTTTTACCTTGAAGATCAGTATGTGCTTCTAAAGCAGCGTTTAAATTGTTAACGTAAGTAGCATGATGACGATCATGGTGGATTTCCATTGTTAATGCATCAAAATGTGGTTCCAATGCATTGTTTGCATATGGTAGTGCAGGTAGTTGATGTGCCATTACAAAAACTCCTCCTTTATGTAAGTAAAAATTCCTTTACTCTTGCTTTACTCCTTAATTATAGCGTAAACGACCGGATTAATGCAACTAAAATGTATTGAAAGTATAGTAAGGTAATCCATCCTACATTCACTGAACGCGAACTCTTGCAAACCCGATCACTCATGATAAACTGTACATTATCAAATATTTCGCAATTGAATAAAGGAGTCTGACTTTCAAATGGAACTGGACATATCAACCATTGTTTTACTTGCTTTAATCGGATTTTTAGCTGCGTTTATTGATAGTTGCGTTGGTGGAGGCGGATTAATTTCTCTTCCTGCTTTGCTGGGGTTAGGCCTTCCTCCTCATCTTGCGCTGGGAACAAATAAGCTCGCTGGCACCCTTTCATCCCTAACCAGCTCGATCACCTTCATTAGCATGGGGAAATTCGATAAGAAGCTAATGTTGATTCTCACACCCTTTTCATTAATTGGCGCTTGGATAGGTGCCCTAACGGTTCTAGATATTCCACAAGGCTTTCTCAACACGCTAGTTATTATTATGATGGGTCTTATCTTTGTTTATACTCTGCTAAACAAAAAGTTTGGCCATGAAGCAAATTTTAAAGGGTACACAACCTTTACGGTTAGCTGGGGCATTTTATTTGCCCTTTTGATTGGTTTCTATGATGGTTTTTTCGGTCCTGGCACAGGCTCCTTCTTTATTTTCCTAATGGTGCTACTATTCGGCTATGACTTTGTAATCGCTGCTGGCAACGGTCGTATCCTCAATCTAGCCAGCAATATCTCGTCACTTGCTGTATTCATCTGGAATGGAAAAGTTCTTTTTTCTACTGGATTGGTTATGGGCTTGGCCATGATTTTAGGCGCAACTATTGGTGCCCGCGTGGCCGTTATGACTGGTGTTCGCTATGTTCGCCCGCTGTTTCTTATCGTGTCAGTCTCTCTCATTACAAAAATGGTATATGAATTAATAATCAAATAAGAGCAAGCAAAACGGCGTGCACCACTTAGTGGTTACACGCCGTAATTTTTTACTAAAACAGGTTGACTTTCTCCTGTTTAATCGCTGAAGCATTTTTAGCTAATTGGGCACCAGTTCTCCCCGTTATTTTCCGTCCCTATGCTGCTTTATACGGGCAATGATTCCGTCCGTTAATAGGCCAATACCTGCACCGTAAAAAGGCGCTGCCATTCGAAATCCTGTCGGTAAATCTTTTAGAAAAAACAGTATGACTCCAATGATAAAGCCTAACATCATAAAGCGAATACGCGTGGAGCCCAAGCTACTTCCCTCCTATTTTGATTTAGGTTTAGGGAATTTGTTCGGCATTTTCATGTTTTTCATGTTGCGGCTCATTTGTTTTAGCTGCTTTTGATTTAAATTCATCCCCATAGAACGTGCCATGGTTTGAATTTGCTTTTCATCCATTTGCATGTTGGCTACTTGCTTTTTAAGATAGTGAACTCCACCATAGAACCCACCAGCTAAACCTAAGAGTAGCGTAACAATTGGAATAACCCAGTTGTACCACATGTTCCATTACCATCCTTTTTTAATATCTTATCCCGTCCATTTTACCATAAGAAGCTTTCCTGTCCATGTAGATTTGTGTCGTACGGTATGAAATGAGGATAACTTTTTATGATAGGACCTGCATATACTGTGCCGAGGTGATGAAAAATGACTGCTTTCGTTGTGATCGATCCTGGACATGGTGGCATTGATCCAGGAGGGGGAACCAACAGCTTGTTTAAAGAAAAGGACCTCGTTTTAAAAATTTCCCTTTATCAGCACCAACGCTTTTTAGAATTAAATGTTCCAGCTTTACTTACTCGCTCTACAGATATAACGCTTGAAAGCGACCAGCGTGCATCATCGGTTCGCAACAGCGGCGCACGTTATTGTCTCTGTAATCATATTAATTCAGGCGGCGGTCGAGGTGCAGAAGGAATCTACTCTATTCACGCCTCCTCAGCCATGTCGCGTACTCTTTTCGAGGAAATTGAGACAGTCGGCATGCCTGTAAGGCGTATCTATACGCGTACTCTTCCCAATAATCCCCAACTTGATTACTATTTTATGCATCGAGACACAGGAAATGTGGAAACGGTCATAATCGAATATGGATTCGCAGACAATCCAATAGATGGTGAGTTTTTAAATACGAAGTGGAAGGAGCTAGCAGAAGCCGTTGTTCGTGGCTTTTGTGAGTTTACCAATCTGCCTTATACTCCCCCATCGACCGCTTCACCAAAGCCTGAACCACCTGATGACTGGAAACAAGAGGCCGTTAACTGGCTTTATCAGGAAGGTATTTTGACCAATGAGGAATGGCGGCAAAACATTGATAAACCTTTGCCATTATGGGCAGAAGCCATCGTGCTGCGTCGTTTATACGAAAAGGTAATGAATAAATGATGATAGCTTTCGCATGATCAAATAAAAGGAGACATTCCCATGAGCTTAGACATTGGTGCAATTATAGCCATCTCTATGGCGGCAACCTCTACTCTGTCCGACTGGTTACGTATTCCTGTGAAGTTAAGAGCCTGGACTACGCTGGGTTTTATTTTGCTACTAAAGCTGGGCTACGATTGGTTATACGGCCCTGTACCGTTTATCTGGAAGGATTCACTCATGCATGGAATTACAGCTGGACTAGCTGCCGTAGGAATTTATTCCACCACGAAAAACACCCAACAGCATATGCAACAGCTCAAAAATGATTGGAGCAATAACGAGCAAAATGCTAAGATGTTGTCGAATAATATTGATCCCACAACGCTTGTCCTCTCGTCAGAAGACCAGGAAGCATTTCAGCCTTCTGTGCAGTCATTCACTCCATCTCAATCACAGGTTGCACACTTACAAGCACAGAGTCCAATAGATAAGCCTACCACAGAACAGCAAACATCAGTTGAAATCGCATTGAACCAGCCTCTGCACTCCACCTCAGCCCCTTCTTCTAGCCTCTCCTCCGATCCAGCCAGCCTGTCTTCTACTAGCTTCAAATCGTCGAGTGAAGTACCTTTTAACGTATCTGCTCAGCCATCTCATGATTCCTCCGATATAAAATCTTCCTACGAAGACTATGTCTAAAAGCGAGCCAAAGTTGACTGGCTCGCTTTTAGATACAGCTATTCCTTTTTCACATACCGTGTAAGAGGAGTATCCTCCAAGCCGGAATAATTGGTTTTGGCCAAAACGCTGACAAGCTCATCTTCTGGAAAACGATAAGCGGTTAATTTCCCTCCAAACACACATCCTTGATCAATATTAATCGCATTTTGCCTCTCACTGCGTTCTGGCTCTGGGCGAGGGTCATGCCCCCAAATGACTAACATATCCGATAAATGATCTACCGTCCAATCTTTGCGGATGGGCCTTCCATCTGGACCTAAGCCTGCAACGTCTCCATATCGACAAAAGTTCTGGATAGCAGGTGAATCCTCCCCAATATAACTGTCCTTAATACCGGCATGCACGGCAACCAGGGCCTTTTTACCTCGATATTTCACAATAATATGAGATGGTGCTGACATGAGCAATTGCAAGCTAGCATAGCGAAATTGAGCATTGCGTCGGGCACTGTGCTCCACCTCGTAACGCGCAAATTCCTGTTCCACCAGCTCATCACCATGCGCCAGCGTGACCCTTCTCCCATCTAGCCAACGTGCAATTTTCCAGCCATGATTGCTGTCTACCATCTCAGCTAGCCCTTCTTTAATATGCCTGATAAAAAAATCAAGCAGCTTAAGTGATTCAGGCCCTCTACTCGTAATATCCCCTAGTGACAATATCTTTCTTCCCATAGGATGTTTATATAGCTGATCCTTTGCATCGAACGTGTAACCGAGCACCGACAACAGTTCAATAAATTCTTCATAGCAACCATGTATATCTCCGATGACATCTACTCCGTTATTTGCTGTAAAGAATTTGGATCGCTTCGGTATAAATTTTTTCACGCGACCAACCCCACTATTTTCCATATTCTTATAGTATTACCCTAAGTAGTCCTATTTGATAAGTAATATAAAGAAAAACCCGAAGACTCGCTCCGGATTTTGGTGGGTTGCCTATTTTTATTACTGTAGCTGATGCTTATGGACATATATTGCCGCTTGTGTTCGATCTTCTACACCTAGCTTTGATAAAACATTACTTACATGTGTCTTTACCGTTTTAATGCCAATAATTAATTCATCCGCGATCTCTTGATTCGATTTTCCCTGCCCAATCAACAACAGTACCTCCAACTCACGAGGGGTCAAGTGCTGATGAGCCGGCGTCTGCGCGCCTGTACGGAACCTAGCCATGATCTTACTGGCTACCCGTGACTCTAATACAGGCTCTCCGTCTACTGCGGAACGAATGGCTTTTACGATTTCAGATGCACGGGAGGTTTTTAACAGATAACTAAATGCTCCTGCTTCAATAACTGGATATACCTTCTCATCGTCAATAAAGCTGGTAAGTACAATAACCTTCGTCTGCGGCAACACTTCCCGAACTTTCCTTGTTGCCTCAATACCTCCCATGCCCTCCATGACCAAATCCATGAGTACGACATCCGGTTGCATTTCCTCAACCAGACGTACCCCTTCTTCCCCGCTTGAAGCCTCCCCTACTACTTCTATATCATCCTCTGTGGATAAATAAGAAGCGAGTCCCATACGCACCATCTCATGATCATCTACTAACAATACCCGGATCATTCTCTCCATCTACTCCTTTTGGGTGTACGTCCAGCAGTAACGGGACGCGTATTTCGATCTGTGTGCCATTGCCTGGTGATGAGTAAATCTCCATTGCACCGCCGATTTCATCAACCCGCTCACGCATGGACACCAATCCATATGAGGTCATTTTTTCTCCATCTGGATCAAAGCCAATACCATCATCCGCAATACGTAAACGTACATGCCCTTGTAGCGTGAATAATTTTACTGTAATGCTATGTGCCCTGGAATGACGCAAGGAGTTGGATAGTGCTTCCTGAAGAATGCGAAACAGTTGATCCTCAATACCATTCGGGATATTGGCAATGTTACTGATTTCCCAATTAATATCCAACGTATGTTTGATCTTCAACTCTTCTAGTAGCTCCTCAACCGCTTCACCCAGTGATTTGTTTTGTAATGTAGCCGGACGCAAATGCAACAATAATGCTCTCATCTCTGCCTGAGCTCCTGCTGCCATTTCCTCTACCAGTTCAATCTGCTGTGCCGCTCGACTCGGATTTTTATCAATTAACCGTTTGATAGCAGCAGTGGTCATCGCGATAGCAAACAACTGCTGACTGACAGCATCATGCAATTCACGTGCAAGCCGCTGGCGCTCTTCTGTCACCGCGGCAACTTTAACCTGATCATGCAATTCTGCATTATGCGTGGAGAGTCGCTGTAACGATGCCACTTGCCCCTCCCATTTAGCTGCAAGTCGATTTAACTGCCAGCCCAATTCGCCAATCTCATCCGAGCCTAATTCCGGTACCCGATAGGATAACATACCGCGTTCTAAATTCATCGTCGCCTCCCATAAGGAATGCAGGCGCTTTTTTAACAGATTGCCAGCGATATAACCGCTGACTAACCCAACAACTGTAGCCACTACTAATCCTACAACCAATTGAAAAAAGAAAATACGCCAGCTAAAATCGACGTTCACTGATACATGTAGATATTTAGCCAACCACTCATTGACCTCCGGACGATCCTTACTAAAATGACCGATCCATAGGAAAATACCAAACATCGTCAACACCGTGCTGTTTGTCCAGAACAGCGCTTGTTGAACCGCCTGCCACTGAATACTTTTTAATGTCGAATAGGATTGTTTCATACGTCTGTACACCCTCTCATCAGATGTACTTGACATCAATATCGCCCACCCAGAGCGAAATGATGATTTTTACTTTTTCAGTAGCTTCTGCGTAGTTATGAGTGGACAGCATCACCTTACGCGTAATCCCATTTTGACGATGGCCTAGTACTTCCAATTCTCCAATAGTCACCTCTGCCATCACCTGCACTGGCATATCGACCGGAACATAGATCGTGACATCTCCAATCCAGCCGTTGATGACTAGCGTGCCTTCCTTTTCAGGAATGACAGCGCGGGACAGATCAATAACCACATCGCCGATCCCCTGCCAAATCCGCATATTTTTTAGCTCAAAACGACCAGAAATCAATTTATAATCACCAATTAACGAGCTACGTGTATCCTGTGGATTATGAATGTGCACGTGATCGTAAAACGTCTTATCAAAGCTCTTATGAAAGGATTTATCGCTAGATTTGCGCTGTTCTCTATGCGTGCCATCTTGAGCAGAAATTGGTTCATCAGGCCCCGTATCAGAATAATAAGAACCAGAATAGCATTCGCCTTCAATCTTAGGCCCAAACTGTGAATAGGACTCCTTCTTTGCCTTTTGATCATTCTGCTCGCCTGTATAAAAGCTTTGACCCGTAGGCTGTGTCTGAATATCAGCCTGCATTTTTTCTTGTGCCTTTTTCCGCTGTCTCTCCTTTAGTAACACATCCATTTCAAGATCGAGATCATCTTGCTTAGCTGTTTCTGCTGATTGATAATAAGCGGTTGTTTCTTGCAGCTTCTCTTCCGTATAAGTAAAGTCTTGGCCAAAATCATTCTGATTTCGACCTTTACGACGTATTAATCGAATGCCATAGTAAATAAAGAACATGGAAAAAATAAAGCCGAACAAATTGTGAATGGCAATACCAAACCATTCCTGAAAAATATTAAGAATACCAATGGTTAATAAGATACCACCGGTAATTTTTCTTCCTCTTTTCCAAAATCGATACCCCCAAAAAATAAAGAGCAGAGGCCATAAGGAAAAAATGCTGAAAAAAATCAGCCCTAAATTATTGAGGAAGAGGCCTAAACCGACAAAGATGATAATGGTACCTGCCACCATTTTTTCTACGCGAGAAAATTTCAAACGAAGCCTACTCCTCTCTCAACTGATTTTTATCTTTTCTTACATACATATACAAAAGCTGGCGGGATATTAAACGGGGTAAATTTAATATCTACCTTAGAAAACCGCAATTCCAGTTCATTCTTCAGTTGCAAGGAGTACTGAAAAGTAACAAAAACCCCATCCGGTTCAAGGGATTCTACCACACAATCTAAGATATCACTGCGTAGCTTTTCAGGGAAAACAGCAAATGGCAGTCCAGAAACAATAGCGTCTAGTGAAGGAATATTTAATTCATTCATATACTCTGATAATCTTACCGCTTCCGAGCAAATTGGCACCTGAGGAAAACGATGATGCAGCATTTGCTGGAATTGCGGATCACGCTCCACGATAAAAAACCGTGCATCCTTCTTCATCTGTGTAAGAATAGCACGTGTAAAAACACCGGTTCCTGGCCCCAATTCGGCAATATGTCCTACTTGCTCCCATGGAACATTTTTCATCATTAGACTACTTAAAAAACGCGAACTGGGGATCACGCTCCCTACTTGTCCCGGTCGGGAGACAAAGCGTCTCAGAAACACAAGTAAATCTGACATCTAGTAAACCCTCCTAGGGGAAAAGCAGCCCTAAACAGGGCTGCTGTGTGTAATAATATCTAGTTCTTTGTTGCTGACTCTATTTCTTCCCTGTTTTCAGCGGATTTTCCTGCCAACTTCTCCTTTAATTTTGCTAATTCATCATCTAACTCGTCTTTTTTGTCCAGCTTTTTCAATGAACGGTGGTATTCAGAGTCCTCATACATACCGCTCATGCTAGCTTCCGCTTCCATCTGCATTACTTTTTCCTCCATACGATGAAAACCGCGGGCCGCATTTTCAACACCTATGCCTGTTACATAAGAGTTTACTTGTTTTTGTGTACGGGCTACTTGAGCTCTGGACATTAACATATACTTTTTAGCACGCATTTTATAGAATTCTTCTTTTAGTTCAGCTAATTTTTCACGCATTTGCTGAGCAGCATTACTAGACGAATCCAATAATTCTTTTAATTCGAGTGCACGTGATTCATATGTCTTCTGATCCAATAAAGCACGTCTAGCCAATTCGTCCTCGCCTTCAGTAAGAGCAAGCATCACTTGGCGCTCGCGTTTAGCTGCTAAAGTATTCGCCTCTTCATATTGTTGGCGGAATTTCTTCTCCTGAGCCACCTGACGAGCTACCGCTACTTCGACTCGACCAATCTCTGCTTCCATATCACGCATGTATTGTGTAAGCATAACAACCGGATCTTCTATGGAATCAATCGCATTATTTACGGAAGCCACCGTTACATCACGCAGTCTTTTAAAAATACTCATTTTAGAATTCCTCCTTAGAGTTTATCATTTTTTGGTTTTTGTAATCAAAACAAATCCTTATGTTGACGTTTCTTTAACTCGTTTTCCCAACGATCTAGCTTATCTTCTCGCAATACACCTTGTGCCCATTCTCTCTCCCACACCGATGGAGTTGATTCATACGGAGCCGTATGTCGTTGGCTTTTCATAAGCTTAAATCCAAAGTAGATGATCGCAATTGCTAGCAAGCAACCAAATAGCAAGCTCAATTTATTTAAGAGCATTAATAGCCCGAAGAGGAAAACAAATATTCCCCATCCTTTATTTCCTGTTGAGCCAGCGCTTAACACCTTTTTGCAACCATAGACCATTAACAGTCCTGCGATAAACATGGGGATTAACCTGTCGATTCCTAGCCCTAGTTTGTCAAGCAATACCAGTACCCCTACGACAATCAGCGTAAGCCCCAGAAATAATTTTCCGGATTGCCCTTGCAAGTGTTTTCCCTCCTTTTTTCATTCGCTTGTTGTTCATGACCTTATTGTAGTCGACCCTGAAATAATCTATAACGGGCGAGCGGATGGTTTTCGACTCAGCCCTGAGTCGGAGAGAATGTCCATCCCTGAAAGGAAAGATAGATTACCCTATTACATGGATAAGAAAATTAGATAAAGCAACAGGAAACGACAGAAATTTTCACCTTGTTTCTACTAATAGAAAATAGAAGAGAAATGTCACTCTTATCAAAAATAGATAAGACGGGTATTCTCCAAAAAGATTACTTGAAAATATGTCGAAATGGTGAACTTTAATATAAAAAAAAGGGAAATCGCGACGAAAGTAGAATTTAATCTCTCTGTGTAAAAAAAAATCGAAAATTAGCCGAGTTCCAGACAATGGAAACGGGGGAACCATACTTTGGGGTGAATAGCTGTTCTTTCAAAACAGCTTAGGGAAACCTTTCGACCGAACCCATCAGCTAACCTCGGAGGCTTAAAAGGAAGGGGCTCTTTCGTTGCGCAAGTTTGTGTGTTCCATACTAACGACTGCATTACTAGCCGTAGGTGGAGGTTCTGTATTCGCATCCTCCGACTCATTAGACAAGACCATCAATCCTTTGTATGGCGTACCTTACAAAGCAGCCGGTAAATCTACTTCCGGTTTTGATTGCTCCGGATTTACCGGATACGTGTTTGGGGCTTTAGGTGCAAAACTTCCAGCTTCTTCTTCTGCCCAATTTGAAATCGGGGAATCAGTAGATCGAGAAGATCTAAAACCAGGAGATTTAGTGTTTTTTAACACGAATGGAAGAAGCATCTCACACGTAGGCATCTATATTGGAAACAATATATTTGCTCACTCGGAAACAGGAATTGGAGTAACGAAGACAAGCCTTGATGATCCCTACTATTGGAGCAAAAAATACGTAGGCGCTAAACGTGTAGCAATTCCAGAAATGGAAGACTAAAATCTTTTTCACTGAAGATGAAAAAGAAGCACAACCTTTTTATACAAAAGCCAGGGACATAAGTCTCTGGCTTTTTCTGACTGTAATTAGTACCAGCTCACATGATAAGACTATATCTTTCCTTATATTTAATTGTGCCATACACCCTTATCCATGATATGATGAAAATAACTGCATTTCGTAGAAACTAGGAGGGTCTCCCTTGAAAGATCATATTTTTGTCGTGGACGATAACCAAGAGATTGTCGATCTGCTCCAAGATATTCTTGAGAATGAAGGTTTTGACGTTTCTCATGCAAATAGTGGAGAAGAAGCACTTGCAAAGCTAGATAGCGGGCTAACCCCCAACCTCATTTTACTTGATATTATGATGCCACATATGAGCGGGTATGAACTATGCGCGCAAATTCGCCGTGAACGGGAAATGCCTATCATTTTCTTAAGTGCAAAAGGTAAACCAGTAGATAAAGTTGTAGGACTAGAAATTGGTGCTGATGACTATATCACCAAGCCTTTTGATACAGAAGAATTGTTGGCTCGCATCCGTGCTCATCTTCGCCGCTATGACCGTTTGAGAAAATTAACTGCCCAGAATGAACAACTAGACAAGGAAGCCGGAAATTCAGCTCTCACCATCTTAAAATTCAAAGGGTTGGAAATTCATAAGGAAACTTACTCTGTCTATGTAGGGGAAAATAAAATTGATTTATCTACAAAAGAATTTCAATTATTAACCTTTCTAGCAGAGAATCCGGGTATTGTTTTTACCCGAGAGCAAATCTATGATCGCGTATGGGGCTATGGTTATGGCTCACTTAATACTGTTACGGTACATATTAAGAACCTGCGCGAAAAGCTAGAAACCGATCGCACATTTATTAAAACACAATGGGGAACTGGTTACGTCTTTATTGGGGAGCGTATCTAATTCGTGAAAATCAGCAATAAAATACTGCTCGCCTTTTTAGCTGTCATCGTGATTCATATTTTGGCCTACCGCTTTGTTTTTCAAAACATTATTGTGGATCAGCTTAAAACAGATCGCCACGAGCAGTTTTTGCTGGGAAAAGAAGTGGCCGAGAGAGTCAGCTTTAATGAAGTGATTCGTCGTTCCTTGTTTAAAGATCCCAATGAATTAAAAGAATTAACGAAACAGTTACCAGAAGACCTGATGTATACGATTGTGGTAGAGGATGAGAATGGACATGCCATTACCACGAAAACCTCCGAAGCCTATAATGCAAAAGGCAAAGGATTAAAAAAGGTTATAGCAGAGTATTCCATTGATCGTAGTGCTCCTGTGCAAGGTAGAACTGTTGTCCGATTTTATACAGATGATTATGATATTCTCGCTTCTAAAGGAGTCACCATGATCATTGTGTATATTTATGTCAGCTTAATTTTCATAGGTATTATACTATTTATTGTGGTCATTCGTTGGATACTACGCCCTGTTAATGAGCTTTCTCGTGTTACTCAGGAAATTAAGCTAGGCAAACGAGATGTTGCCTTTTCTTATCAATCTACCGATGAATTTGGGCAACTATTCCGCTATTTCGATGACATGGTGGAAGAGCTCAATTTTGTCGAGGAACGACAACAAGAATTGATGGCTGCGATTGCGCATGATTTTCGCACGCCTTTAACTACAATTAAGGGATATGCCTCTTATATTGCTTCAGGTCGGGTTACCGATCTTGAGCGAATACAGAAGCAAATGGCAAAAATAGAAGACAAGGCTCTTGATTTGGAAAACCTATTGGATGAGCTACAGGACCATAATCAATTGATGGGTCGCTTTCCACTAAACCTAACCCGCATTCATATCCGAACATTCGCTAGCAACATCGCTGAGGAATACGCCGCCCGTCTGGAGCAAAGCCCCATCAGCTTTTCCAGTAAATTCCGTGTGTCTGATTCATTACATATGGAGGCGGATGAGCAAAAACTACGACGTGTTTTAGAAAACCTACTAAATAACGCGATACATTATAATAAACCTGATGGAAGTATCCTGTTTACCTGTGATATGGGAAACAATGAGGTGAGCTTCTCTGTCATTGATAAAGGTGACGGTATCGCGGAAGAAGATTTATCGAAAATCTTCACTAAATTCTACCGTGCGGAAAAATCACGTAATCGCAATAGTGGTGGTACAGGATTAGGCTTAACAATTTGCCAGCGACTTGTTGAACGGCATTCTGGAAAAATCACTGTAAGCAGTCAGGTAGGTATAGGAAGCGCCTTTACCGTAACCATTCCGCTTAAACAGAAAAAACCAGCTCCTGATCTGCCTGTACCACAGGATTAGGAAAACCCACCGTTTTTCCTACAGGATAATCAACTAAGAAGGTCGCTATAAAAAATACCGCATCCGAGCTATGAACTTGGATGCGGTATTTTTTTATGGCCGTGTTCGTTTCTTTACTGCCATACAGACTGTATCCCCAGATTATGCCTCTCGTTCCTCAAGTAATCGCAAGGATTTAATACAATACTCCACAATTTCATTTATATCAGGGATATTTCCTTCATCGATCTTCCGATGAAAATCCAGTTTAATTCGTACCTGAAATTGTTCAGGCGGCCATCTAAATTCCTGATGCTCGTCTACTGTAAACATGACCTGTTGTGTAATATGCGGTCGATGTCCCCAAATTTCATTTAACAAATCAATTACTTGAACAGATTCGTAACGTACATCCCTCATTGATACACCGAAATGAATGCATATCCGACAGCCCATCGGTACAGCAAGCGTTTGCTCTAACTGCTCACTTGCGATATCAGCTAGTTCCGTTAAGAGCTGAATTTCGGCAGTAACCTTATGCTTGCTGGTGTCTTCCTTGGAAGACAATAAATGAAATTGAATATGAAAATAGCGTCCAAATTTAGCCAAATCAACAGCATCTACTCGATTTATTACCAAAATATCGCCATCCAAATCATGATCATAAACAGCGCCTTCTAATACAACCTTTATATTGTCATAAATAATTGGATGAAACATCAAAAAGCTCCTCTCCATATTCTGTTCTTAGAATGCCCTGTTTTTTTGACTGGTGCAAGTAAAACGAAAAGAAAAATGAATGACTTCAATCCTTTTTTTTCATTAACAGATACACGAATACACAAAGATGTATACCGATAAAAAAAAGCCACTCTGCTTGACTGGCAGAATGGCTTAAGAAAGGGTGTGTATAGGGAGAAAAGAAAGGGTTCCATAAAAGAGTATTTTAAAACAAATTGATTAAGCTTCTACGATGATGTACTTCTTCTCGGAGCACTCCAAGCATTCGGACATATAGGATTCGGCTTGTTCTGTAATCGGTTGGCCACAGCATTCACATTGTTTTGGTCCCAATGTAGCAAAGAAATGAGTCAATTTCTCCATGTTAATCGCCTCCGTATGTTTTCGTGCTTCAATTGTCATTTGTTGATTTTATTGTACTACAACAGCATCTAAATAAAAAACCTTGTTATAGCACATTTTACAGCGATTATCCGGTATTTGATTACCATATCTCTCGAATACTCTTTATTTCTCTGTATTAATACTATTTTTACTAAATAATACTGTTATAATACAAGAAATAATATCCAGTGCTGAAAAGGACTGGGGAAACAACAGGTTACTCCGTTAGAAGGAAAGGAAAAATGAATTCATGCTTACTAATTGTTTAGTGTAGCTTCTAAACGAAAACATTCTTGAACCTGCCCACTTCTTTCGTCATGACGCAATGGATTAACATAGATGCCTTTGATTTTTTGACATTACATTAAGGCTACTATATAATGAATGATAGTCATTCATTTCTCGGAAGGGAGGTAATCAATATAGCTAACACTTCTGACGATAAATACAATAAAATTTTAAAAGCTGCCATTGACGTCATTTCAGAAAAAGGACTCGATAAGACTTCTATTTCAAATATCGTACAAAAAGCAGGAGTTGCACAAGGAACCTTCTATTTATATTTTTCATCTAAGAAAGCCTTAATTCCAGCCATTGCAGATAATCTTCTCACCACCACTTTAGAAAGAATTAAAGAAAAGACTCAAGGGAAAGAAAACTTTTGGGACGTCTTAGAGGTTGTGATTGACGAAACCTTTCACATAACCGATTCTTACAAAGACATTATTGTCCTTTGCTATTCCGGTCTTGCCATCGATCATTCCATGGAAAAATGGGAAGCGATATACCGTCCCTATTATCATTGGTTTGAAGTTATATTAAACAAAGCCATAAACGATAACGAGATTATCAGTGATATTAATATTGAGCGAATGGCAAAAATGATTATTAACCTTGTTGAGAATGCGGCTGAACGATTTTATATAGGGCGTGATCAGGATGATACTGTGGATATAGTTAAAGCTGAGACCTATAACTTCATCAAGAGATCACTGTTACAAAATAAATAAAGCTATCAGGTATGTGCCATATTTTTTTTAAGACAAAAATGACTGACGTTCATTCATTTCTTGGTGATAAAGCATAACCATTACGTGTAATTTCATTAGAACCTACAGACAATAAAAGCAAAGAAGTACATGAAGAAGAGGCCGATTACGTAACTAATTCTTTGCGCTTTTACCGATCATTTTGAAATGAGTGATTTACAATTTTAAAAAAAGGAATGATTGTTTATGAATAGAGCTTGGATTTATGTCATGTTAACTTGTTTATTCGAATTGCTTTGGGTTTATGCTTTTAACGTGGCAGCCGCATGGTGGCACTGGGCTATTGTGGTTGTCATTATTATTGCAGATTTTTATCTACTCTCTAAAGCATGCGAAACATTACCAACGGGTACAGTTTATGCTATTTTCGCAGCAGCAGGTACAGTAGGCACTGCCCTTATGGATATTTTTATCTTTGAAGGGGTATTCAGCTTGGCAAAAGGTCTATTTATGGGGCTTCTAGTCATTGGCGTGATTTCATTAAAGCTTGCAGACAATAAAGGCGGGAACGCACAAGGGAAAGGAGCTGCTTAATTATGGGTTGGTTATTTGTTTTTCTAGCGGCAATATTTGAATTAATGGGAGTAATAGGCTTAAAAAGATTTAGTACAAATAAAACATTGATAAATACGGCTCTTTTCTTTGGAGGGTTCGGTGCCTCTTTTGCCTTTCTTTACACATCTCTTCAATATCTTCAGTTAAGTGTAGCCTATGCCGTTTGGATTGGTGTGGGAACAGCCGGTGCAGTACTAGTAAATATGATCTTTTTCAATGAGTCAAAGAGCATAGGACGTATTATAAGCCTCATCATCATTATCATCGGTGTAACTGGACTAAAAGCAGTGTCTTAACCTACAGTACTATCGAGTAAAAGCAACAATAGCCTTTCCATCATGGAAGGCTATTGTTTTATTTAAAATCAGATTTATTACCAGTGGGGACCTGACAGCTTAAGACTGCGAGGCGGCTCTGGAAAGTTCATTTCCTGTTGCTGGTACATTTATTTTTTGCTTCAAAAAATTCTGTTCCTGCTCATCTGTGATATAACCTAGCTTTTTCATTCGGCTTAATACCACATGTTGCCGGGTCATTGCCTTGTCAGGATATTTGATTGGTGAATAATTTTCTGGTGCTTTTGGCAAGGCTGCAAGCATTGCTGCTTCACTTTCATTAATTGTTTTTAGCTTTGGATCATGTAATCGTACCGTTTTGCCAAAATAATATTGTGCTGCTGCTTCAATGCCATATTTTCCATGACCAAAATAGATATTGTTTAAATACATCTCTAGGATTTCATCCTTAGAATATTGGCGTTCTAAATTCATCGCAATGAAGGCTTCTTTTAGCTTGCGTGTATAGGTTTTCTCATTTGTTAAAAATAAATTTCTAGCTAGTTGCATGCTAATCGTGCTTCCGCCTTGCCGCTTGCTTTCTGACATCGTGTTAATCCATAAAGCTCGTCCAAATGCAATGTAATCAATTCCTTTATGGTAATAGTAGCGATGGTCTTCAATCGCAATAAAAGCGTCCTTCAGATAAGCAGGCATCTCGTCTGTGGCAACATATGTCCCTTTGCCTCCTAAACTACTCCCTACCGTCTTACTTAAGATCTGTTGGTCTATTAAGTAAGAACCGGCTATCGTTACAATAGAGTATGCAATAATCTGGAAAAAAAGCGCAGCAATCAACAATATTACTAACCACTTTGGTACACGTGTACGTCGGGCTTTAGGCTTGCTCTTTTTTAACGGTTGTGCAGTTCCTTGTAAGACATGATTCATGATTGCTGCCTCCTTTCTATTTATAGGACGTTGTTTTCTTCGACATGTTTCGACTTTTGCCTCGTTGTAACCTAATTGTAGTCCAACAATCTTGCCATTACCTATTGATAAGTCTTACAGAAACCTTAAATTTTTGTAAGGTTTCTTGGTTTATAGATGGGTACTATAACAGAAAAAAGCCTGACTCCCATAAGGAATCAGGCCTTACATAACCTAATCGGATAAAGCGCATACCTACACAGCTTCGTAAATTTCCTCGTAACGCTTACCGATCTCTTCGTCGTTTAAACCGAATTCTTTCATACGTTTAATCATTGCTTGAGCCCAAATGTTTGTGCGTTCAGCAATTTTAGCGAATTTCTTTGCTTCTTTTCCTTTACGCTTAGAGCGCTCTTCGCTGTTTGCCTTTAAGTTATCAAGAATGAAGATCATACGCATGGTATCTTCTTCGGTCAAGTTTTTCCATTCACTATCTAAAAATACCAATACGTCTTTATAATACTTATCAAATTCAAGGAAAGAGATTTCTGTATCCATGTTTAGATATTCTTTCAATTGGTCAAACAATGCATCCATCTTTTTGTAACACTCCCTTAATTGGCTTAAGCACCATTATAACAAAAATGAAGAAGACAGGGAAAGAAAAAAGCACGAATGTTATGAAGTAGTAATTATTTCAAACAGACGTTTTCGCAAGAATCTCTTTCCAAATATACCCTGATACTCGCTAACTTTCTCTTCTCAGTATCTCTCATCTCTCACCTGGAATACCTGCTTTGCTCGGTTCTGCTTGGTGGATTGTTTTTTATTTGTTAGTATAGAAGCTATCAGTTACAATTTCGTGTAGCGTGTATCGTAGTTTCTAAGAAAGAGGTTTGTCTCATGAATAATAGAAGGAACCACCCCAAACAGCACTTTACAAAAAACAACAGGAAATTTACCAGTAAAAATCAGGCTCCAGCCAAACAATATACGGTAAAAGAACCGTCTGAATTACTACCGTTTTTATTACAGCATATTACAAATCTCAGCCGTAACTCCATTAAGTCCCTGTTAACACGTGGTCAGGTATTAGTAAACGATAAAGTTGTGACAACCCATAATCATGTATTGCACCCTGGGCAAACGGTCTGTCTACAGAATAAGAAGGTTTCGGAAACGCCTCCGATGATTGGCATCAAGATTTTATATGAAGATGCTGATGTAATTGTTGTCCAAAAAGAAGCCGGCTTGCTATCAATTGCTTCACCGCAAGAGAAGGAATTAACTGTCTATCGTCAATTAATGGCCTATGTTCGTCTTGAGAATCCCCAAAATAGGATTTTCGTTGTGCACCGCCTAGATCGAGACACATCTGGCGTTATGATGTTTGCTAAAAGTGAACGTGTTCAACAGGCACTCCAAAATTCCTGGAAAGACAGTGTCAAGGAACGCTTGTATGTTGCCCTTGTGGAAGGTAACGTGAAAAAGCAAGAGGGAACGATTTCATCCTGGCTAAAAGAAAGTAGTACATTAAAAATGTATTCCAGTCACCGTCCAAATGATGGACAGCATGCTATTACTCACTATAGAGTGCTCCAGTCTGATCGGAATTTCTCCTTGCTGGAAGTCCAACTAGAGACAGGCCGGAAAAATCAAATCCGCGTCCACATGGAAGATATAGGACACCCTATAGTAGGTGACAAGAAATACGGCGCTAAATCTAAGCCAATCGGTCGATTAGGGCTACACGCACGAGTCTTAGCCTTTGTGCATCCTTGTACGGGCGAACTGCTGCGTTTTGAAACAGATATTCCTAAGACTTTTTTTCATCCATTTAAGAAAGAAGTCTAACACGAAAAGTAAGCAAAACCGGTCTAGTTGCTTGACATTCCAATAAACATTTACATATACTGTAAGTGTATAAAAATCTAACATGATAATGAGGTGTAGAAAAGGATATGATGATTTTATCGACTGTTCTTCTAAGAGATTAGGCTTACTACGGGAGAAGTCTGCCCATTTTTCATAAGCCAATGGTGAGAACAGTAGATAAAAAATCTTATTCCTTTCTTACTAACATTATTGGGTAGTGGGTAAGGTATATTCGCCTTACCCATTTTTATGTTCAGCTAATTGAATATTGTTTTTATCATGCTGTTCTCTCGTTGGCTTTCCATGTGAAAGAATAAGGAGAGAATACGTAATGAGCATATTAGCGGTTGAAAATGTTACACAGATGTATGGGGATAACATTATCTTTCAAAATATAAGCTTTCGACTACTTCAAGGAGAGCATGCCGGTCTAGTTGGCAGCAACGGAGCGGGAAAATCAACTCTCCTTCGCATTTTAGCAGGGGAACTCCTCCCTGGTTCAGGGACAGTGAAGTGGCTCTCTCATCTCAAAATAGGTTACCTACAGCAGCATATTCATTTACAGGCTGGCACAACCATTTTGCAGTATTTACAAGGAGCTTTTGCCCATCTGTATGAGATAGAAAAAAAGCTGCTTCAAGTAACAGAGGAAATGGCTACCCCTAAAAATAACCTTGAACAATTGTTAGCTCGCTATGGTGAGTTGCAAAGTATCCTGGATCACTCTGACTTTTATCAGATAGAAGCTAAAATAGAAGAAATTGCTTCTGGACTAGGCATTTATGAGCTTGGTATGGATCGCGATGTGGAAACGCTCAGCGGTGGCCAACGAACAAAGCTTTTGCTTGGAAAGCTTTTATTAGAAGAGCCCCATGCTTTGTTACTGGATAAGCCAACAAACTATCTTGATGACGCACATATTGCATGGCTTATCAATTATTTAAAAAGCTATCAGCATGCCTTTCTTGTGGTCTCACATGATCAGCGGTTCCTCAACGAAATCACAACTGCCATCTATCATTTAGAGCATCAGACGATCAAACGATATGCAGGTAACTATGATTATTTCCTAACAAGCTATGCCCAAAATAAACAGCAACTACAAGATGCATATGAACGGCAACAAAAAGAAATATCCAGGCTAGAGAATTTTATTGAAAAAAATCGTGTTCGCAAGGCTAAACAAGCAAAGAGTCGTGAAAAGGCATTAGAAAAAATAGCTCGTATGGAGAAACCCACCTCCTTAATGCAGCCATGCTTTATGTTTCACATTCATTCGGAGCCAGTTAACCAGATTTTAGAAGCACGCAATTTACAAATCGGCTATACAGAGCCTTTATTGGGGCCAATTGATTTACGAGTAACCCGCGGTGAAAAAATCGCAATTGTAGGCTATAACGGTATAGGTAAATCTACCATGCTTCGCACATTGCTAGGGTATCTGCAACCGTTAAGTGGTACCGTACGAATTGGGGAACGAGTAAAACCAGCATATTTTTCGCAAGAAGGATCGGCTTCGAATCAAACACCACTTGAGCAAGTGTGGTCATTACGGCCTGATTTAACACAAAAGGAAATAAGACAGGAGCTAGCAAGATCCGGTCTTAGTGAACAGCATATTCGGCAAAAGGTCTGCTCATTGAGCGGTGGAGAACAAGCGAAGGTCAGACTATGCGAGCTCATGCTAACAAACAGCAATGTACTCGTGTTAGATGAACCGACGAATCATTTGGATACTGGGGCAAAAGAGGCTTTTAAAGAGGCACTCAAACAATATAAGGGTACAATACTGCTTGTTTCTCATGAGCCTGCATTCTATGAAGACTGGGTTACGCAAATCTGGCGAGTACAGAATTGGTCCTAATCGTAAAAGAAAAGGCTTCAACGGGAGTATACGCTCCGTTGAAACCTTTCTTACCATTAATCTGAACATTGCCAATTATTTGACTTAGATCATTACACGAAACGTTTGCTTCGCTCCATGAGGCAAACGTTCACACTACGTTAACTGCTGAAGAAGATACAGCGCTGAGATTAGCTACTATGTACATCTTCAAATGGCAAAATTTTCACGCTCGTTTGTAGCTTCCCGTTAGGACTTAACTCTCTGCTCCTCCTTCTTGCTCTACTAATGTCTCACCGGTATCTGCTTGTTTTTGCAACTGCATTTTAAATAAAGGAATCACTACACAGACCGCTATTATGAATAATAATCCGGAAATTTGATAGCTTGCTTGTAAAGAAACGGCCTCTTTAACCACCCCTGCTATGCTCATTGTTACGACCATCATTCCTGAAAACAAGGGGCTCAGAACTCCGTTAACCCTTCCAACAAATTTTTGCTCAGAGGAAAACAAAATCATGGTATTAATCCCAATTTGAATACAGGGGAAAAATAGCCCGTTTACAAATTGAAAGATCAACACAATCCAAAAGCTTTGCGTAAGGCTAATACCAAATACGGAAAATGCACTGCTCAAAAGCCCCAATGCTAGCAGTTTTTGTGGAGAGATTTTTTTGGAAAGGCCCATTACCACTGCCCCTCCAAGGAGCATAGCTGCCCCCGTCGTTGTGAACAACCATTGCAAGTTCTCTTTCGGTAATCCTAATTGTTCTACAACTACAAAAATACCTAATGGCTGGATAAGACCTACAGCCAGACCCACTCCTATGAAACACATGCTTAACCGGCGTAAGACAAACTTAGACCATACATACCGTAAGCCATCCCCCATTTCTTGGAGCAGGCTTGTTTGACCATGGTTCTGTTCTGGACGCTGATCTTTTGGCAATTGATACAGGACGGCTGCCGATAATATAAATGCAATCCCTGTTACTCCAATAGAAATTGTAATGCCGAAGCTTTGATATATCATTGTTCCAATCGCTGGACCAAGAATCATAAAAATTGCTATCAGGGTTTGAAACATAGCCATTCCAGCCTGCATTTGTTCAGCTGGTACATGCTGTTTAAACAACTTCATGGCTGACGGCTGTGAGAATTGCGATAAGATCGCAGAAAACAATGTAACAAAAAAAATAGCCTTCCACGATCCAAACATCAGCGTTCCCAATACACAAAACACAGAAATGGCACTTAATATGTCGCACCATACCATTGTCCGCTTTGGTCTCCAGCGATCAGCAAATGTCCCACCAATAAATGAAAAAATAAAGATGGGGGCAAACTCTGCCACTGATATCAAAGAGACGACATACGGGTCATTATTTGTAATCTCCATGACGTAGAGAAGTACAGCAAAATTACGAACCCACGTACCAATCTGTAGAAAAATTCCTGATAAAAGAATAACGCGTATAAACCTATGTGAAAAAATATGCGGTTGTTTTATTGTTTCCACCATATTTCCCCCTATTTTTTAAAGAAAAAAGAGATAGTCACAGGTTGCTATCTGCATTCATCCCCTGTTGAAAATTTTTATTCGTAAAAAGCTACTGGTATAACTATAGAACGCCTTCTCCTCTGAAAAAACTTCAAGCGAAGATGTATCTATTACTACCTCAAGGGGGACTTTCAATTAGCGAAAAACTACACTTCAGCTCCTATTGTGCTGCGCTATGATAACCCGCTTCCCCATAAGGTTGTAGCTTGACTAACCACTTTTCGTACATCTTGTTTAATTCATCAGCAGGATCAAAATATCCCTCTGTCTTTTCCTTTAGCTCCTCCAAAACCTCAAAAATAAAAGCTTCCTCTCCATATTCATTCCAGTCCTGCTGTAGTTGCTTATTTGGATGAGTACCTGTTTTTAATTGAAAGAGCCGACCGTTCATCATCTTTAAATTAGGCGTACTTCCTACGAATATTTTTTGATTGCGGATGTTTTTAATTTGATATACCCCTCCCACTGGCTTGGTTTCTTTGTATTGACGTTTCAATTCCGATTTTCTGCTTGTAGACATCGTAATTTTCCTTTCTGTGTAAGATATGACTGTCGGAAATGTTCTCACCTAAAATCAAACATGTTTTTCATTTGTTTATATAATAATAGACATTAACTGTTTTTGTCTACAACTAAATGTGATTATTGATTTATGTTACCCATTCTTTTTTTCATTCGTCCCCTTTTTCATCAGCTTACTGTTGTCATAGCAAGTTAACCGTCTAATTGCGGAGAAAAACACTTTGCTTCTCCCTCTATTGGTAAATTTCGTTTTCTCCTTACCTACATAGGAGCTATAATGGGGTGGATGGACAGAATATCACCTAATGGAACAGGAGGTAGCAAATGAAGCCGATTGTAGAAGTTGCAAATCACGTAGGTATTACTGAGGATGATCTGGAGCTGTATGGGAAATACAAGGCTAAGCTGTCATTAGATGCATGGGAAAAACGAAAGGATCAAGCAGATGGAAAATTAGTGTTAGTGACTGCCATGAACCCTACGCCTGCTGGTGAAGGTAAAACACTGACAACTATTGGACTCTCTCAGGCACTAAATCATATTGGTAAAAAAACAATAGCCGCCTTACGCGAGCCTTCACTAGGTCCATGCATGGGGATGAAAGGCGGAGCTACAGGCAGTGGCAATGCTCAAATACTACCCGCAGAAGAAATCAACCTACATTTTACAGGCGATATTCATGCCATTACAGCAGCGCATAATTTATTATCTGCCCTTATTGATAATCACCTTTTTCAACATAATTCGCTGCGACTTAATCCAAGCAAAATCGTCTGGAAACGAGCACTCGATATGAACGATCGTTCACTTCGACATATTGTAGTTGGATTAGGCGATACGAATGGCATAGTTCGTGAAGACGGCTTCATGATCACTACAGCATCTGAGATCATGGCCATCCTTTGTTTAAGCGAAAGTTTGGAAGATTTAAAAGAACGTCTGGGTCAGATCATTATCGGTTATGACATGGATGATAAGCCAGTAACAGCTAAGCAATTAGAGGCTATCGATGCTATGACTGTTCTTTTAAAAGAAGCAATCAAGCCTAACTTCGTACAAACCACTGAAGGAACTCCTGTCATTGTGCATGGTGGGCCTTTTGCCAATATCGCTCACGGCTGCAGCAGTGTAATTGGTACCAAACTTGCTCTAAAGCTAGCCGATTATGTAGTAACGGAAGCTGGATTTGGCGCTGATCTTGGTGCTGAAAAATTCTTTGATATCAAATGCAGGAAAGCTGGCCTCACACCTCAGGCTGCTGTACTGGTCATTACTGTAAAAGCAATTAAATATAACGGAGGTGTAACAAAAGACGAGCTGCAAAAAGCCAACCTTCCTGCTTTGGAAGCCGGTTTTGCTAACGTGCAACGTCACATCGAGAACTTACAAAAATTTGGTGTGCCTGTGGTAGCAGCGATTAATCATTTTGCAACAGATTTTCCTGAAGAGGTCGCTTTTGTCAATGAGAAATGTCAGGATCTCGGCATTGAAGTGGCAGTCTCAAATGTGTGGGCAGATGGTGGTGCTGGCGGTGTGGAGCTTGCTGAGAAGCTAGTTAGTGTGCTGGAGGAAGCTCCTTCTCACTATAAGCCACTGTACGACTTAAACAAACCCATAACAGATAAAATCAAAACGATTGTGACAGAAATCTATCGTGGCTCTGATGTTTCCTTCTCACCAGCAGCCATGAAAACGTTAGGTAAAATTGAAGAGTTAGGGTTGTCAGACTTGCCTATTTGCATGGCTAAAACACCTTATTCCTTCTCAGATCAAGCCAGCTTATTAGGAGCTCCTGCGGATTTCGTAGTGAATGTCAGTGAAATTCGTCTCTCGGCCGGGGCCGGATTTATCGTGGTTCTTACGGGAAATGTGTTGACCATGCCAGGACTGCCAAAAGTACCTGCTGCTCAGCATATTCGCTTAGATAAGAATGGACAAGTAACAGGACTAATGTAGGTAAGCACTCCCCCTTAACGTAGACGATAAGAATAGCTTATCTAGTTACGCAAAGGGGGATTTTCCTATAAAAAAATCAAGAGCAGCCTGAACTGATATTGATGCTATTACTTTCCAAAAATATCTTGTAGCTTCGACTTTGCTGCTACAAATTTTTGCGAATGGACCACATCGGTGTCCCCCTCCTGCTGATCTTGATGAGTCATAATGATATCCAAAACATAAGAGTATATGGCAAGCTCATCAGCGGTTAAATTATTGATACCGTATCTACCTATATAATCAAGAATAAATTGGGATTCTTCAGAGTTTGTGCCGGTATTGTAGCTGATCTTTCTATCGAGCATATTGTAAATCGCTATTGATTCATCCCAAAATAACCGACCTACACTAGCTGGCTTACTTGTACCATTTGCGGGTATGGTAAAATTAACTACAGCAATTGTAGCTCCTCCCATCACTCCTAAAATGAGAAGGAAAATAAGACACCCCATCACTGGCGAAATTTTAAGCCGTTTTCCACAATGCGGGCAAATCTCAGCCTTTACTGCAATCTGCTTTTGGCAAACCTTACAGCTAGTAAGTAGCTGTTTCTCTGCCGCCTTATGTAATTGATTTTGTCTAACAATCAAAAAAACAAGTAAGCCAATTAGTACAATAAAAACGGTTATAAATCCCATAATTACAGCAATAGACAAGCATAGCACTCCATTCGCAATAAGATGTCAAGATTGGCAAACAGTACTTTTCTCTCTTGTTAGCTGGCTGAAGCTGTTAGCCTCGGGATAAAAATATCGTGTTCCTGCTCTCGTTTCTTTTTTACTAGATAGGAATACAATCCAAGTTTATTAAAACCAATTATACATTTATTCTATATTTTCACAAAAATATGTATAAACAAGAAAATTATATCATGTCAGGTTAGGAGTTTCACTATTGCTTGTTATAATTCATCATAAGAACTTCAGTAATAGGTCCAATTAAATCTCTACTTCTATTCTTTGAATGGTTCGCACAGCATAGTAAAGCATTGTTTATATGTAGGTCAATATGCTTTTCTTCATCTAATTGAATCGGCTGTTTACCTATCGATCAGTTCCAAACAGCTACTACAACATGTTATGGATATGCAAACAGCCAGATCAGTTTGAAATCGGCGATGATATCATCTCATAGATAAAAACAAAAGGGTGTTCTCGACTTAATAGCTTCTAAAAGGACTATATAAAATTGAAGCGGCCACTTTACAATGTGACCGCTAGAGCTGGGTATACTTTCAAAAAACCCGGAAATCTATTAAGCTTCCAGTATCGCCTGTTACTCCCGTTGCTCCTACACCAGTTTGTAATAATACGATGCCATCAACTACTATATCTGCAGTTGATACAGAAGGAATCTTATTAATAATAACCGATGCTTCAGTGCCGTTGCAGGTACAACGGAAGTTGTTTCGTAGCTAGTAGTCCAGTTAAGATGTTTGTAATAATGCGATGTCATCAACTACTATATCTGCAGTTGCTGGAGAAGGAACATTATTAATAATAACCACTGCCTCAATCGCCGTTGGAGGTACAATTGAAGTTGTTTCGTAAATAGTAGTCCAATTTTTATTATTCGTGTTATCAGGAAGATGATCAATCGGAATTGTAGTACTCAATCCGGTACTAACAGGGAGAGCAACTACATTTAAATAAACTATTGTAATATCTACCTGAGGGCTTGGCAACTCCCCTATTTTTGCGATTGATAGAAAAAATTCAAAACTCTCTTCGGGTACTACAGATACTAATTGAGTCAAAAGACTACTAGTCGTACCTCCAAGTAATTGTGCAGAAAAAGTACCTGTGTGACTGTGCAGGTTAGTAATGGATACATTTGAAGAACCCCATGGGGTAAGGGTTCCCGTTTCAAAATCCCCATTTACAATTCTGTTGGTAAAAGACACATAAATCACCACTTTCATAATAAGTATTAATGGTGTTATTTCATTATATGGTGACTTTCCATTTTTGAAAGGGCATGTACCATCAGATAAAAACACATATTTTGAATAGAATAGATTGTTACTATTTGACGACACACAAAAATTATGTAATAAGTTATAAAGAATCAAATTTGTGTCGCAAAAATAATAACGCAAACTTGATTCTTACCTGCGTATTTAAAAGCAAGAAGGAAAAGGGTGAATAATTACAGAATTCCACATTATTAAAGGAAGACTTTTGGATCTTTTGGAATGAAACTAAAATGGGTTGATCTTTCTTTACTATCAACATCACTCTTAGTATCGCCATTAGTTGGTTCTAGCGTTTCAGCAAACCCTTGGTGATAAGTATAGAATCCTCTCAAAATGTATCTCTAAAAGAGAATGTAACAATCTGATCATGTTAGGAGTAGGAGATTACGCAGATGAAACCGATGTATGTCGCTCTATTACTTTTTACAAGCTTTCTCTGGAGTGGCAATTTTGTAGTGGGTAAATTTTTGGTAAACCATGCATCCTCCATGACCTTAACCAATTTACGCTATATGATTGCCGTTATTGTATTAATTCCTGTAGTCTACCTAGCGGAAAAACGCCTCCTACCACCTCGCAGGGCAATCTTACCGCTCATCCTGATGGGAGCTACTGGCGTGGTCTTATTTAATTTATTTATGTTCTGGGCCCTAGAGCGTACTGCTGCAACAAATGTCGGCTTACTCTCTACACTTAATCCCATCTCAATTGCTATCTTTTCTTTTCTTTTATTGCGTGAGAAAATGAAGGCTTTACAGATAGGCTCAATGATTCTGTGTTTTACAGGGGTCCTACTGGTGCTATCTAAGGGAGATTGGCACGCCCTGTTGTCACTTCGCTTTAATTCTGGAGACCTTTTGATGCTAGCCGCTGTAGCTACCTGGGGGCTCTATTCCGTAGCGGGGAGATGGGCTATGCGTGATGTTTCTGCACTAATGTCCACTTTGTATTCTGGATTCTTTGGGGTCTTGATGCTGTTGCCCTTCAATTTCAGCAGCTTTACAATCACTAATCTTAATGCTGAATTTATTTGGGGCACATTGTATATCAGTGTATTTGCGACTGTTATTAGCATGGTGCTTTGGAACATGGGGGTTAAGCAGCTTGGCGGGACCGCGGCAGGGATGTTTCTTAACTTTAATCCCATTTTTACGGCGGTATTAGCCTTATTGCTGCTAGGTGAGCAGATGACCTGGACTCAAGTATACGGGAGTTTAATTGTCATTCTCGGATGTTTTTCCTTCACACGCTTTCAAAATATTTCCTTACCCTTAAAAAAGCTTACCAAATCTGAAAGGTAATTCACAAGATTGTATAGATCGCTGTCAGTAATCACATATTTCTGCAAAAAAAGAACTGCCCTTTCTTAACAAAAGGAAGGCCTTTTTTTTTTAACCTTGTCACTCACGATTAGCGTTATCGCTGGTGAAGAAACTATTCATTATTCACCTGTGACAACGCAAAATCAACTGCTTTTTCCGCGTGTATCCGCGTGGTATCAAATAATGGAACAGCCGCATCCTCTGAAGCCACTAACAAGGTAATTTCCGTACAACCAAGGATAATCCCCTCTGCTCCCTCTTTCACTAAGGAATCCATAATTTCCCGATATGCTTGACGTGATGTGCTAGTAATGATCCCTTTGCAAAGCTCGTCAAAAATCACCTGATGAACAATATCTCGCTCTTTCTCCTCTGGTACAATAATCTCGATGCCGTGGTCTTTCATCTTTTCAATAAAAAAGTCCTGCTCCATCGTAAACTTCGTACCCAGCAATCCTATTTTCCGCAGCTTTTGTTCCCGAATCTTTTCTGCTGTGGCATCTGCGATATGTAAAAAGGGAATGGTAGTGTGGGCGGAAATTTGTTTGGCAATTTTATGCATGGTATTGGTACAAACTAGCAAACATTCTGCCCCAGCCTTCTCGAGATGCTGTGCCGCTTGACCTAATATAGCCGCAGCATCGTCCCAACGGCCTTCTTTTTGACACTGAACAATCTCTTCAAAATTAACAGAGTATACAACACATTTGGCGGATGCAAGAGCTCCGACTCGTTGATTCACCATCTCATTGATGTGCTTATAGTATTCAGTAGTAGATTCCCAGCTCATACCGCCTAACAGACCGATTGTTTTCATGCTGTATCCTCCTTCTTTCCTGTTTTTGATAGATTTTGACAAGTTTATCATGATGTCCTGAGGCTGACAAGATAATGATGACAGCACCCAAGCACGATCAGTACCAAAACAAGCCTGTTTACATAGAAAAAAGCAAGATCATGAAAGGCAGGGATCGCCCTTTTATTGATCTTGCTTTTTTAAATTAGTGCTCTTCTTCTACTTGCTCTGCTTTTTTCGGCAGTAGAATCGTTACAAACATCCCAATAATCGCTGTTACAAATAAAGCATGGAAAACCTTGACTAAACCAGTTTCCATATGTCCTTGTAATAAATACATATTAAATACAGCACCAAACATAGTAATCCCTACAGTTTGTCCCATCGTTCTCATGAATTGTACGGAACTGGTCGCGACACCACGCTGGCGCCAGACGACACTACTTTGTACTGCAATTGTGATCGCAGTCATTGTCAGCCCAAAGCCCAGTCCCAGAATAAACATTAAGAAGCCAATATAGAACACTGATGTTGCTGGCGTAAGGAATGATAGAAGAAGTTGACCAATCAAAAAGAAAACTCCACCAATTGCCACCAGCCATTTATATCCCAAGCGACTGTAATAACGTCCACCTACAGAAGCTGCTAATGGCCAGCCAAGAGATAATGGCAGAACGACAATCCCCGCAAGCGTTGCTGATAAGCCGACAATATTGATAAGCCAGTTCGGCATATAAACGGATACACCAATTAATAAAGCTCCATGTAAAACGGAAATAACCTGCGAAGTTGCAATTAAACGACGCTTAAATAAGGATAATGGAAGCATCGGTTCTGGTGTGCGTCTTTCAATAGCAATAAAGATGCAAAATAGAACAAGGCTGACGATTAGTAAGGATATCGTTGTAGCATTAAAAGTAATCCCTTGTCCCTCACCCTCTGCTAAGAGTGTGTACAGGAACGAAACTAAACTGCCAGTGAAGAATAACGCTCCCCAATAATCGATATGAACCGTTTTAGGAGTAAGTTCTTCCTTGAAATATTTTGAAATCATAAAGATGCTAACAAGTCCAATTGGAATATTAATATAAAAAATCCATTCCCAAGCCACATAATCTACGAAAAAACCCCCAATTACAGGCCCTACGATTGCCGCTACTCCCCATACCGCACTAAATAGTCCCATCAATTTAGCACGTTCTTCCTGTGTGAACAAATCGCCAATAATTGTCATAGTGATCGGTTGAACAGCTCCCGCTCCCAAGCCCTGAATACCTCGGTATAGCATGAGCTGGGTCATAGAGCTAGACAAGCCGCATAAAAATGAACCTGTTAAAAAAACAGTCGTACCAAATAAGAAGATTTTTTTTCGTCCAAACAAATCAGCTAGCTTTCCATAAATAGGTGTCGTAACAGCCGTTGTTAACAAATAGATGGAAAATACCCAGGAAATGAGGGTTGTTTGTCCCAAATCATTTGCGATGGCAGGCATTGCCGTTGTTACTACAGTCGTATCAATGGCTGTTAAAAATGTCGTTACCATCAAAGCGGTCAGGATGCTTCTTTTAGAACGTACCATATTCGTACTCCTTTTTCTTCCTAACGTAATTGCCATTTTCTATACATAATAGTTGATTATGTTTCATAAAAAGACAATTGTCAATCGTTTCTTTCTAGCTTCATCCCCTCCTTTGTTTTCATATGAAAAGAAATAACCCCCCGATAGCGGAGGGTAGACAGCACACAAATATTATTCCCCAAAAGGAATCAAATTTGTAGCAGCAACTACTTAGGGTATCAATTCTTCTTTTTGTATAGAAAGAAATAACTCCTTTAACTCATTAGGCAATTCAACCGCACGCCGTTTTGTCTGATCAATCATCACCATTGTAACAAGGCCATCTGCGACCAAACCCTTCTTCTCATGATGCAGTTCGTGCTTGATGACAAAGCTCCGTTTGCCTACGTTAACCAAGGTAGTGTGAATCGCAATCTCATCACCCATGACAAGCTCACTTCGATAATTGACATTCATATTCACAACTACCGGGAAAATATGCCGTCTCTGTAGCTCCTCTATAGTATATCCCTCAGCGATTAACCAGTCAAAGCGAGCCCATTCCATATATTCCAAATATTTGGCGTTGTTCACATGACCAATAAAATCAACTTCTGTAGAACGAACCGTAAAAGCAAAGGTATGTGCCATGTCTGTAGCCTCCTTATTTTCCCTTTTTTTGATTATATACGATTCTTGTAGAGCTTGAACATTTTTCTTTTTTTCTTGCGTGAAATTTCAAAAATTATCTCATATAATAAATGACAAGGCTATGTATCCATACGTTAAGGAAGGGTGTGTCCCATGATTGTTCAAGAATTAGCACCACAATACCATGCTGCTCATCAAAAGCGTTATCTAGCTTTATTGCAGGGAATCAGTGAGGAACAGCTATCGTGGAAACTTCCTCCTGCCACTAATTCGATCGGGTTTCTTATCAGGCACATCGCTGAGGTAGAGTACGCTTTTTCTCAGATGTTTTTTAACCAAACACCTGCTAAGGAAGAAAGCACCTTTACCTTAGGCAAGGTTACAGACACAGGAGTCTGGGTTAATCTAAACGATTTGATGGATTACACTGAACGTGCTAGCCAATTCCTCTTACAATCAATGGAATTATTACCGGAAGAAAGCTGGGATCAACCAGTCGAATCTCGTATTGGTGTCATGACCCCGCGTGATGCCTTTGGTCTATTACTTTATCATAAAGGATATC
This sequence comes from Brevibacillus sp. SKDU10, assembly GCF_001645205.1. NCBI lineage: Bacteria > Bacillati > Bacillota > Bacilli > Caryophanales > Paenibacillaceae > Brevibacillus > Brevibacillus sp. SKDU10. Next base: position 64,397 of record NZ_LSSO01000186.1, read on the forward strand.
ACGCTGGTCAAATTGGCTGGATTAAAAAATACGGAGCGCAAGCCTAATATGAGTCTATCCTTTTATCAGGATCAATTGCTGATCAATTCATTAGAGCAACAGGAACTGCCTCGTGCCGTTGAAATATATAACAGCAATCCGAACTATAATATACTTACAAACGGAGAACCTACATTAACTCTCGCTGAACTAAGCCGAGAATATGAGGACGCGAACCAATATCCAACCGGTCATTGGCTAGCTATTCGGCATGAAGATAAAATCATTGGTATCTCGCATATTCTGTTGGAGAATCCAAACGACCAAAAACCTTGGATTGGATTATTACTGATAGATTCCAGCTATCAAGGCAAGGGTTACGGGAAAAAAGCATATCTAATGCTAGAAGAGTATTTTCGTTCATTGGATAAAAAGACCGTACATATCGGTGTCATTGCCTCCAATCAACGCGCATTAGATTTTTGGGGAAAATTAGGTTTCGAACAGTATCGGCAGGTGACTGCTTCAGTAGGGAAGCTAACGCAGCCGGTCTTATGCATGGCAAAATTTCTATAACAAAATGAAAAACCGACTTATCCTGTTTGAGGAGAGGCCGGTTTTTCATCTATGATTCATTTTCTAACAAAGGGTATGCACATAGCCTGCACATCCTATGCTGAAATAGAAATAGAAAGGATGCAACCTAAGCATCCTTCTTTTTATTTATTTACGAAGTTTGATTACCGTTTCACGTAATTGTTCCGTATCAATCGGTAATACTTCCACTTCATCTAAATTTTTCACTTTGTTAATTAATTCATTTACAGACTGATCCGGGATGTCACGTCCTCTAATTTGACGTAGAAAATCAAGTTGAGAAAAGGTTCTCCATAATACGAACAAGCGTTGACCAGTAAGCTCCATTTCGTTTCTCTCCCCACAACTAGAATAATTATAATTATACTACATTTATACCCCATTTTTCCTGCTTTAAGAAACTTCAATTTTCTTATAAAAAATTGGTTTATGTATCTTCTGATCATTTTACCTCAGAAGCTTATGAATCATGTTAACATAGTGATTCAGCCATCGTGAACAACCAATCTTATTATATCGCACTCCTCCAGGATTTGTTAATAGCTCCCGATAATCCATCAAAAGATGTGATATAAGCATAGCAGAATTGATAACTGACTTCAGGTGCCATCTAATGGAAGATATGTATCTGCAGCATTCAACACGCGAAGATAAAACAAGCCAAGCTTCCATGCATAGACACCGGTTAAATTGTACCCGCTTTCATCTCTATGCATTAAACTTGGCTTTTACATCATATTACAACCCTATAGTTATCATGTCTTGCGTAATTAACGACTAAATAGACCCTTGATTACAAATGCTACATTGGCTGGACGCTCCGCCAAACGACGCATGAAATATCCATACCAATCATTACCATACGGAACGTACACACGCATTTTATAGCCCTCTTTTGCTAAATCTAGCTGGGACTGTGGACGGATACCATACAGCATTTGAAATTCAAATTGATCCCGCGAAAAACCCATCTCCTTTTCTAATTGCTTCACATAGGCAATAATGGCATCATCATGTGTTGCAATCGCTGCATAATTACCGTTTTGGAGATGCTGCTTAATAATTTTCTTGTAATTCTCATCAACGTCTACTTTTGCTGGATACGCTACCTCTGGTGATTCCTTGTAAGCACCCTTTACCAAACGCAGGTTAACTTTTTTATCTTTCACAGTCTCCACATCATTCTCTGATTTATAGAGATATGCTTGAATAACAGTGCCAACATTATCATAATCCTGTAATAGTTCATGCAGGATTTCCAAGGTCACTTGATTATGAGCATAGTCCTCCATATCAATGCGCACAAAAATATTCCCACATTGCTTGGCTGTATCTAAAATTCGGCGCATGTTGCTTACACATAGGTCACGGCTAATGTCCAAGCCCAACTGTGTCATTTTAAGCGAAAGATTACAGTCCACTTTAGATTCATAAATGGCTTCTATCGTTTTCATGCAATAATCAGCCGATTCATTGGCCTCTTCTACGCTAAACACAAACTCTCCAAGATGATCTAGCGTGCAAACCAGCCCTTTTTGATTTAATTCACGGACACCACGAATGGCTTCTGCGATTGTTTCTCCCGCCACTACTCGTTTGGCGCCAAAACGAAGCCCCCATTTCTTTGCCGCTTTATTTAATCCCTGATTTTTAGAAAGGAATAAGAAAAAGTTCTTTAAGATTTGTTCCATCATTACATCCCCCTCAAGCTGCTTTACCTGTACATTTACTTTCTGATTTATATACCAAGCAAGCATCGTGCCAATCGAGCGAATTCGGGAAAAATCTCATAAAATCGTCAATTTCTAACCTTTCTGGTGTCCCGTCGTATGAAAACACATAGTATTTCGACATTTATGTACACTTTTGTTCAAAATCATGTACACTAATGATTAAAGAGTGTCCTTTTTGTGAAAGTATCAATCATAATATTAAACAGCACAGGTGATCCCATGAAATCCTTCTTCTCGTTACAAATGAAGGTAACAGCTTGTATGTTACCGCTTTCTTTCTCTGAGGATGTGACAAGTCAATCTAATGCTTCTGGGGATGTCATGCATTCTTACTTGCCTGAATATTTCGCCATTCCTAGTTCACATACGCTATGGCAGGCCTTTTTATGTGCATCTGGCTTTCTTTCGCAATCAACAGCTCCAGCTTTCCACTCAAAGCTACTTGTGTTGGATTCCGCAGACAGCAAGCCGATTGGCTACCTGCCCTTTAGGCAATTATTTGAGATCATTGGCACTGTCGCTAGCAATCAAGAAGCTCTCCTTCATACTTTATTGTCGACTATGAGCGAGGCGACCACCATTGTAGACTCTTTTAATCAAGTTGTTTATTGGAATCCAGCAGCAGAAAAGATGTATCAAATCAAAAAAGAAAATGTTGTGGGCACTTCGTTGGATAACCATTTTGCTAGCGAGTCTATTCGATTAAAGATTGCATTATCAGAGGGATCGGCTGTCCAAAGGCTCTACCATATTCCGCGTCCTAATCAACACGTTTTGATTAACTCAGCCCCAATCATTCAATCATCAGAGATTATTGGAGCCATCTCCATTGAGCAGGACATTACTGAATTAGTCAAACTGCATGAGGAATTAACTAATACAACAGAGCATTTACACAATTTGCAGCAGGAAATGACTCGCTACCAAGCTCCCACTGATCCATTTTTCCCTATCAAGGGACATTCGCCTGCTTTACAAACAGCTATGCAGACAGCCCGAAAGGTCGCCGTAACCGATGCTACCGTCCTTATATATGGAGAAAGCGGAGTGGGTAAGGAACTATTTGCTCAGGCTATTCATCAGGTAAGTAAACGCAGTAAAAAATCTTTTGTAGCCATTAACTGCGCAGCCATTCCTGCCGCCTTATTTGAAAGCGAGCTTTTTGGCTATCAGGGGGGAGCTTTTACGGGAGCCGAGCGAAAAGGGAAGCCTGGCAAGATTGAGCTGGCTCATGAAGGTACGCTTTTTTTAGACGAGATTGGAGAACTACCGCTAGAATTGCAAGCGAAATTATTACGTGCCCTACAGGAGCGACAATTCTATCGTGTCGGTGGAACAGAACCGATTTATGTGAATACACGAATCATTGCGGCAACAAACAAAAATTTAGAAAAAATGGTGGCAGAGGGACGTTTTCGTGAGGATTTATATTATCGATTAAATGTTTTTTCTCTAGAGCTTCCATCGTTGCGGGAACGTTCAGAGGATATTTTAGAATTGGTTCCGATTTTTCTGCATGAATATTCTCTTGCTAATAATCAAGCAGTGCCCCGCATTATGCCAGATGTGATGCAAGCACTCCTTGACTATCATTGGCCCGGAAACATTCGTCAGCTCCGCAACATCATTGAGCGTTTATCGATTTTACAAGAAAATGGAGTCATTACTTGGGATCATCTTCCTGCCGCATTAAAGAACGCTCATGAACGTAATTCGGATCATCCGGCCAAATCCAGCAGCTCATCACCTACAGAGCTGTCTTCAGCCTATATAGCAGCCACTGTATCTCCTTCTGCCAGCAGCCAGACTACCTCTGAGATATATGGCTTACACAGCGAATATGTACCAGCTCGGTTGGAAAAGGGGAGCGATATGGAAAAAACAAAAATATTACAGGCATTAGAACGCACATATGGAAATAAAAAAGCGGCCGCGGAGCTACTAGGAATGTCACGCGGTACGCTTTATAACAAAATGAGAAGGTATGGACTTGTAGAGGAATCAATCAAACAATAACATCACACTTACGCTAAGACACATTTATGTCTCGTTTCATACTTTGCCTGTTTTGTGGCAACAGGTGACGTTGTAGGCTCGCAGCATCTATCCTTGAAAAGGGCTAGCATGCTGCCACCAAGTAAAAGCGAGGCTTGGCACCAACGCTACCAAGCCTCCTTCTAAAAGCAATTGTCCAAACGACGCTACTTATCGACTGTACTATTCTCATACGCCCCTTGGTGCTTCATTCATAGACGAATCATTAGACATTACCGATCAAAGTCAAAGTACCGGCTCCTCCACTCAAGCAAGAAAGGGTCATAAAGCCCAGAACTACTCCCGCTCCTCATACTCCCTAGGCACATAAAAGCCGCCTATTTAACCTGACACTCAATCCGATTTGACAGTATAAAAATGACCTCTCCGGGGAATCGTTTTGATTTCAAAATAACTAAGTATACTTCCCCCGCCTTTTCTACGTTGAAAAATATGATCATGTACCGTTCAATCTACAACGCCCTGCTTGAGGCCAAGCATAATCTAGTAATTGTTCGTACGAAAAGCTTTGATTCTGGTTGTAAAATAAAAATTTGCAGAAGAGTACATTCTTTTGGTAAAAATGAAATAGAGCCTGACAATATCTCTTACGTAAAAGCATCATCATGGAACAGCAAGCGAATTTCTCCTGATAGACAGCATGCTTCATAAATAATTTATAATCTCTACTTTGCCGTTCTCTTCTTGTAAGCGAAAAAAAATTGCTTACAACAAACCCCTAGTTACCAATTGTAAAAAATAACCTTGATGCAAAGCCAAATAATGGTACTCCCCCATCTAGCATGTGGCAACAAGGCTATCCTTTTACATGTGAGCTACATACGAATCCGAGCATTTCGCAAAAAGTAAGACCCGATGGCTGCTAAAATCCCTAGAGAAATAAAACCGGCGTAATACGTGAATAAATCTTTTTCAATTACAGTTGAAGCAAAAAGACCACCAAGCAAGGCAAAGCACAGAATAGCCCCCCCGTAAAAAACAGGCTCTAACGCTGGAAACATAATAACCTTGCCATTATTCTCCAATCGATTGCGCTGATATAAGAAAATACCGATTCCTAATGTAACAAGCAAATGCAAAATTGGAATCAAAAAAGGTGACGATAGCTTTCCAAACATGTTTATTACTACTACTGGACTTGTTAACAAAATAAGATTGACAGGAAATAAATCAAAATTTAATTGGATGCTAAAATTCATTTGTAAAAACCCGTTAATTAAGAAGGCAATTCCAACAGGAAAGATACAAAAGATTAGGGACAGCATGGCTTGAACCATTGTTCCCCCCGCTAAGGTTCCAATCATCAGTACGAAGCTATAAAAAGCGATTAAACCTAATGATGATTGAAGTAAAGGATAAAGATGCTCCTTTAAAATGAAAAACTCATGAAATGGAGAAACCAAAATAACGATCATATCAATCAAAGTATTCAATACTAAACTAATAACAATCGCTGATACCCCTAGCATCCATTTGGTCAAATAAATATCTCTGCGTGAAAAAGGCATAGAGAAAGTAAAATCGTTTACTAGGCTTCTTCTCTCCGATCCCATCAATGTCAAAGCAATCAACAACAGTAATGGTAAGCTAGCAAGTAGATAATTTGAATTATTAGTAGCAAGGTAGAATAACTCTGCTCCTTCTTTTTTAACTCGAGCTACGTTCATAATAACCTGGTTTTCAGTTAGAAATAAGGTATTCTGCATACGGGTGAAGCCCATACATATGAAGGTGATAAATGGTAACAACCATATCATTGATTTACTCTGTTTCCATTCCTTTAGCCATAATGCTTTATGAAACATAATCGTCACCACCTAGCTTGGTAATAAATAAATCTTCTAAATCAACTGGTAATTTTTCTAATAAAAGTGGTTGTTCCTCTTGTAATCGGGCTAATGCTGAGCCAGTTGGATCCTCCAGTAATAAGGTATGTACACGCCCTACCTGCTGAAGAAGATATACCTGCGGAAGGTCAAGCAATGTCTGTGGAGCTTCTCCTTTAAAAACCACCTGAAACTTCTTAAATCTCTCTTCAGTATCTGTTTGCGAAGTGGTCGCTTCAACACTTCCTTTTTTGATCATGATAATCATGTCAGCTATTCTTTCTAGCTCTTCAAGTTGGTGCGAAGAAATGATAAAGCTGACTTCACGTTGGGCAACTTCTTCAACAATCATGCCTAGTACCTGTTTTTTGACTATCGGATCAATTCCATTTGTCGGTTCATCTAGTATAATCAGGGATACCTTTGAGGAGAACGCTAGGATAAGTGATGCCAGAGCTTTCATTCCTTTAGAGAATTGACGGATTTTTTTTCGTCTTGGAAGCTTAAAGCGCTCCATCAGCGTTACATAGTGAGCATAATCAAAGTTAGGGTACATAGCTTTGTACAGCTTAGCGCATTCATCAGGTGTATAAAAATGCAACGCTTCTGGAGAATCTGGAACAAAAAGCATGTCTTTTTTACACTCTGGGTGCTGGTGTATGGAGCGACCATCTAGCTCTACACTCCCCCCATCCGTATCCAAAATTCCCATGATCGTACGCAACAAGGTTGTTTTTCCCGACCCATTGCGTCCCACAAGACCTACAATCACACCCCTAGGTATCTCAAAGCTAATGTTATGTAATATCTCTTCCTCATCAATTACTTTATTTACATTATATAAACTAAGCATTTGAATCACCTCGTAATTCTAACATGTACTTCTCAACCCACTCTTGTACTTGCTGTGTGCTAATCCCTAGGTAAGTTGCTTCAATAACGATTTGTTTTAAGGATTCCTGGAATTTATCCAAACGCTCTGTTTCCATCCGAGGAACCTGCTGCTTGGCGACGAAAGTTCCTTTTCCACGCAATGTCTCGATTATTCCTTGTCTCTCCAATTCCTGATATGCCTTACTCACTGTATTTGGATTAACAACAATCATGCCGGACAGCTCTCGTACCGATGGCAATTTTTCTCCCTCCTGTAATATTCCTTTTAGAATCAACTCTTTTATCTGCTGAATGATCTGTTCATAAATGGGCGAAGGACTTCGTTCATTAATCAGGATCATGATAATCAACCACCTCTTACCGTTCGGTGTGTACTATATCATGTAGTACACTTAATACACTACTTCTTTTTGTGATTGGTGTCAATACATTTCACAACTACAGCCCAAAAGCACAATCAAATAGTGCAGTCAAATAGTGCACCTCTTATTTTATTGCATGCAAAAAAAGCCCTTACCAACCTAATAAGATTGGCAAAGGCTTATGAAGACAGGTTGTGTCTGGAAAATACTACTGTTAACGACACTTCCAAATTCAGAAAATGTAAAACAAACCGAAAAAATAAGGTATAATAGGAACACCGTCAACAAAGGAGGTATTCCCTAATGAATCAATATAAATTGGTGACTTTTTGCCTTGCAATGTTAGTTGCTTTCTGCTTGGTAGGAGTAGGTGTCTTTATTGGACTGAAAAGCGCACTTGGTATCATTGGCTGCTTGGTATTGGCAACCTGTTTGATGGGGTTCGGATTTTCTTATAAAAAGAAACATCTTCGTCCATAAATTATGTTTCCTTCCGGCGAATAAATAGGCTGTTTACGTAAAATAAAAAAGAAGTAAAACTGCTTGCCTTTTTTAATAAACGCTTGGAAATCGTATAAATTTGCGGCTGTTGCCGATTCACTTTCTGATCAGCCAAATAAAAGGCAAGCAGCCCGTCAACGATCATGCGGTGAAACGCAGGATGAGGCAATTGATCAATGCTTTGTTTGGCTCGTTCAATAAAGTATTGCAGCCGCTCATACGCTTCTTCATCAGATTGGTAATAGCCGACAAAGTTTAAATCCCCACCTTCTCGATCCTCTTCTAAATCAATCAGGTAATCTAGCAAAATATGTACGCCGCCTATCCAAGGAAAATAGGCATGATGTAATGCTTCCATTTCCTTAGGATCAACCGCAGGCTCTGTTGCCAAGCAAAACAATGCAAAAATACCAACGGTCGAGCCAGTCGCCGCAGCAAACTCTTGCCATTCTATCTCTGGATAGCTTTCCTTATACTGATCCCACCATGTTAATAAGGCTTCTTCCCGCTTCTCTAAAGCGATATGTTTATATACCTGCAAATCGCTATACAGCGTAGATAAATTCACAATATGCTGCTGAACATCTTTATAGGAAGGTAGCTTTTGGATCATCTCTTGACATCGCAAAACTAATGCATTCAAAAAGCCGCCGTCATCCTTTTCCTCACGAAATTCATAGTAATCCCTTAGCGGTGCATCAGGTGTTAATGCATCCTGCATGGAGTAATGTAGCTGACGAAAATCAATTGGATCAAGTGACGTACTACGATCACACAAATTATCTAGATAATCACTGATAGTCTGATAAGCTACGATTAGCTTGACCAATGTTTCTTTATAAGCCATAACCTGAGAAGCATAAACAGAACCACCTTGACAATGAAATTTCTTGGAATCCATGCTGGCTATGGCTTGTTTTCGAAGCTCCCTATCTGGGATTTCTTTCGCTCGTTCATACCAATAAGCGAACTCTTGCTCAAGCAAGGGCAAAATATAGCGATAGACACGATAAAGTAACTGCCAAGGCTTATGAATCGGTTTCGCTTGCAAGCTAAAGTTCCTCCTTTGGTTTTTTGCTATAAAACATCTTACCATATCTCTGGAGGAAAAATCTGCTTTATCCCCGTGTGTAACCAATTTGATATATCTTTACTACGAGGCTTCCTAAGATTTTACAGCCTCCAATCCATAGGCATCTTGGCTATCCATCATTCGTATTTACTTACATATAGATGAAATTGTCTTCTTCATGTACTTGTGCATCACCTCAACTAGTGGATACTTTCCATTATGGATGCACCAATCAAAAATAATCCCCCTCGATAGCATAATTAAATATTCAAGTATTTCTTCCTCTTTTAAATCCGTCGTTAATTCTTGTCTAGCTCGCCCCTGACTGATAATTTCCTGAAGCTTTGTCCAAGTAGAAGAAGGTTTCAAAGTAAACAGTCGATTATTTCCATGATAAAGCTGCTTATTAATGTGCAATCCCAGCTCAGATGTATGCTTGGCTAATTGAACAAAAAAATGTAAGAGCCGATCTTTTGTTGGCTCTTGGTTTTCGTCAGCTTGTATATCAAGAGCAAAGCGTTTATCGATTTCCTGAAATAAGCAAAGATAAATCTCTTCCTTGGAACTAAAGTAGTAATAAAATGTTCCCACTGATACACTTGCTTTCTTACTAATTTCCTCGATAGAGATACTTTCATAATCTTTTTCTTTTATCAAGTCCAAAGCTACATGATAAATAGTGCGTTTTGTTTCTATGGCTTTTTCTTGTCGCTTGGTTAATTTTCTTTCCGGCATCGTATTTATTCTCCTAATTAACATATACGTATTGGAAGAGGACATATACTCCGCTTTGAAAAAGGTGTGCCACTTCCTAGAGAATATTGTATCAATTTTTTCCAGTAGACAGCACACAATCTCTTAAAGTAAAAAATTTACATTTTATCCTTCTTGATTTATACTTACTTTATAAACTGAATGATATTCAGTGAATGATATTCAGTTTAATTATTTTCGACATCTTTAAAGGAGGAAAGATTATCATGAATGACATGAAACAATCTTTTATCATGATTCCTAGCAATTATTTTAGAGATGAAGAAGTTCAACTAGATCCTTATCATCCTTTTTTGTGGTATGAAAAAATGCGGCACCAATCCCCTGTTTACTATAATGAAAAAGCAGACACGTGGAACGTCTTTCTCTATCACGATGTCAAACATGTAATGGAAGACAAACAAAATTTTTCTAGCGTTTTGCCCCCAAAAAGAGCATCTCCATTTAATCGAAGTGTGATTGGCATGGATCAGCCTATGCACACAGATATTCGTTCTATTGTTATGCATTCTTTTACCCCGAAAATGATGAAAGCGTGGGCCCCACGTATTGAAGAAATCACGAAGCAGCTTCTGGAAAATGTCCATGATCAACAAGAATTTGATCTAGTGCGAGATTTCTCTTACCCGCTACCTGTCATTGTAATTGCAGAGATGCTGGGGGTTCCTTCATCAGAAATGTCGAAGTTTAAGGAATGGTCAGATATTGTGGTAAGTTCCCCAGATACCGATGATCCAGATCATTTGACACAATTCCTATCGGTTCGTACAAAAGCTGATCAGGAGTTAACAAGCTTTTTTACAGAAATTGTTGAACATAAACGAAAAAGCCCTCATCCAGAAACCGATATTATCTCTATTCTTATTCAGGCAGAAAGCGAAGAAAGCAAAATTTCCATTGATGAACTTGTCGCTTTTTGTAAATTGTTATTGGTAGCAGGAAATGAGACAACAACAAACTTTATTTCTAATACAATGTATAGTCTATTGGAGAGTCCCGGAGCTTATAGACAAATTCAGCAGGATTTATCCCTGATTCCCCAAGCTTTAGAGGAATCATTACGCTACCGTTCTCCAGCGCAGCGAGTCGTCAGAAGAGTAAAGGAGGATGTACAAATTGGGCCCCATACGCTTAAAAAAGATCAGATTATAATTGCTTGGATAGGGTCAGCTAACCGGGATGAGACAGTATTCGAGCATGCTTCTACATTTGATATCAGTCGAAGGGTAAATCCTCATCTTGCCTTTGGACAGGGCATTCATTTTTGCTTAGGTGCGCCTTTAGCAAGATTAGAAGCAAAAATTTCTTTGACAGAATTATTTAAAAATAACAAGCGTATTTCATTTCACAAGAACAATCGGCCGGTGCCTATTGCAAATAGCACTACCATATACGGTTTAAAAAGCTTTCCTGTTAGCGTTGACTAATCGCTCTATTTGTAGCTACCCAAGCCTTTCAAACATGCTAAAACCCTCCACAGGGAGGGTTTTACTTGTTTATGATTCTATATTCTCTTCTAGCTCTCTTTGGTGATTCATATAAACTTCCTTTTTCAGATGCGTCCAGCCATCAACTTGCTCAACCAGGCCTTCTTTCATGAGTTTGCCCATAGCACGTTTAAAAGAAGCCTTGCTCATGTTAAAGCGATCCTTAATCTCTTCTGGTGTGGATTTATCTGTGTATGGCATCGCTCCACGTTCCTTTAGCACACCTAAAAGGATCTGAGCATCAATTCCATAGCGTACTTCTTTACGTTCCTGCATGGACCCGTTCAAGCGGCCATCTTCACGTACATAGCTGACCCGAGCTCTTACCCTTTGTCCCATACGTAAGGATTCTGTCATTTCATCCTCATGAATAAATAAAATATGCTTATCGTCAGTAAATACGAATACACCTTCCATAAACACCCGGTAGACAATACCTTCTACCCATTTATTCTTCATTTCGCTAGTTGCATTCCGAGAGAGGTCCCAAATGACATTTTCAGCGGCTGGCTCTCCTAAAAGACGACCGTGCTTGTCACGCTTTAAGGTCACCAATAGTTTATCCCCAACCTGTGGCCACTCTTCCCATTCCTTAGGCAGATCATCTTTAAATACTAACAAGTCTTTTTGAATTCCATTATGTAAGAAAACACCTACGCGTGTGGAGACATCCACAACATCTAACCATTTATACTCGCCTTCTCTGACCAGAGGCATCTGCATCGTTGCTGCCAAGCGATTCTCATGGTCGTGATACAAAAAGACTTTTACTGTATCGCCTACCTCAAGCTGATCTGTCGCTTCATTTTGATGCAATAAAATTTCTACGTCGCCATCTGTTAAGAAATAGCCATACTCTTCCACTCTAGAAACAGGCAAAGAAACAATCATCCCTGCCTTGTATCTCGTAGATTGAGCTGGCATCGTCTTTTCAGAAAAGCCGGCTTTTCTGCTATCTCCTCTGTATCCGGCACGAGGTGAGCTAAAGCGGCCGCCTTGCTGTCTGCCGCTGCCTCCGCCGCTTCTGACACCGCGTCCTCCTCTTCCCTGTCCGTCTCTATTACCAAACTGTCGTTTATCTCTCATTTCGTCACTTCCTACTCTATGTCACGCTCAATATATTCCGTAAGGTTATCCCTTCGTCCCCTCATTATACACAATCTGTTGGTGCGTTCCACGTGAGACTTCACCGCTTGTACGGATTTTGTAAAAAATAAATACAAAATGTAGCTTTTTCGCTCCTTGAAGCTGTATAACAAAGAACAGCTTTCCTTACATCATTTACAATAAACATCTTTCTAAACTTTTATCCATAAAAACAGCAAGTCCGACTACTTATCTGCATACACTTGTCTTATCGAATAGGAATCATGCTAAGAGGTGAGAAGAGCATGCTAGCATATATAGAATCGATTTTTCTTGGTATCATTCAAGGCTTTACTGAATTTTTACCTATATCAAGTACAGGGCATCTTGTCTTGTTTGGCAAATTGTTCGGACTGCGTGAAGCTGGTCTGCTATTTGATACATTACTGCATCTAGGTACATTGTTTGCCGTTGTCATTGTCTTTTGGGATGAACTTCTCTATGTGATTCGCAATCCATTCAGCAAATTAACTCGACTGTTGATCGTAGGTACCATTCCAACTGGCATTATTGGTCTGACTTTCAAGGATTATTTCGAGGAGATTTCACAGACGGGGCAAACCATCGGGGTAGAGTTCCTTGCTACAGGGCTAATTCTATGGGCCGTGGAATCCATGCGCAAGGGGACACGAGCTTTTGAACAAATTAATTACATAGATGCCTTATTCATTGGTGCTTTACAAGGAGCCGCTATTTTACCTGCTATTTCTCGTTCTGGCCTCACAATTGCTGGTGCATTGCTAAGAGGAATCGATCGTAATGATGCCGCGCGTTTTTCCTTTTTGCTATCTCTTCCCGCTATCTTAGGAGCATGCGTTTTACAGGCAAAGGATTTGGCTGAGTTGTCTGTGCTACCAAACGGTATTATTCCTATGCTAGTTGGAGCTATCTTTGCAGGTATAACAGGATATATCGCTATTCGTTGGATGATTAAACTGATCAGTACTGGGTCACTGAAGGTCTTTGCCTATTATGTATTCGCTTTAGGCGCTTGCATAATTGTATTACAATGGTTCGGAAAATGGTAACGTTCTTTTGTTGTCTAGCAGACAAAAAGCGTACAGGAGCTTACTCTTCTGTACGCTTTTTTCTGCTGTAGGTGCAAGCTTTTTCGTTCGTAAAGAGACTAGCCCTACCGGTTTCCTTCTCGTTGTTTCTCATGATAACGCTGGGCAACCATTTTCATTACCATGAACAAAACAGCATATACAGATGCTGCTAATAACGAGGTAGCAAACCACGTCGGAGTCCCCAAGCTAAGATACATGACGATATGAGCAATAAACAAGCCCACAATCCACGCTAATAAGTTAGCTCTCTGAAAAAAGTTCATTAGTGAACGCATATGACTCCTCCATCCTAGTGTTCCTAGGATTGGTATTGCCCAACTAATTAGCAAATATTCGTTGAAAAACCTCCATGCAGCAATAAATGCGCTGTTGCAAGCTAGCTAGCTTACCACCATACGGCAAAGATACCCTAGGCTATCCTTTAGGAATTTCAATTCGAACAAAGCTCTTTATTTTTCCTTCTCCGTCTATCCCAATCTGTATAGCATCATCTACCGCAGGCGAGCTTTTGGCATTTATAGGCTGGTAGGTAATTACTCTGATGCCCTGTAAGATATTATTTGGTTCAGCAGTAGCTTGGCTAACGGATAGCTCATAAGGTAAATGAGATGCTATCTGATACTCACTAGCTTCTCTGCCCAGCATACTCTCAAGAAAAACCTGAGCTTGTTTTGCTGCTTCCCATTCGTTTATCAACAGAGGGGCAGGCTGATTTTTTTCACTTATAGATAGCGCTCGCAATAAGCGCCCATTTTTACCGTTGATTGTAAGAAATAGCTTTTCATCAATTCCTTTTGTCAATTGAACATCCCAATATTCCCGACTTTCTTCTCGGCGAAATGTTCCTTTAACAATCTGATACTGGCTCCATGGCTCATAACTATTTATCAGATGCTCAATTCTCTCGTGCCATTCTTTAGGCCAAGCCTTCTGAGGATCCTGCTGCTTCAATGGTCTGACTATTGTTCTCTCTCCACTTTTTCCCGTATTGTTAGGAAATGATAACACTGGCTTTATCATTACGGCTTGTGCCCAGCCTGAGATAGGAATCAGCAAGGCCATCAGACAAGTGCCGTATAGCATTCCTATCATCTTCCGTCTCGATCCCTTTCGTTTCATACATACTTCCTCCTTCGCTATGCCTAGGATGAAATTGCTTTATTAGACAGCTTTCAAAATCATTTGTTACAATAAAGTAATAAATTGGATAACCTTTAGGCCTAATGCTTTGCAAGCTATCCAGATAAATTCCTTGCTCATTTTTATCTAAATATTTACAATTAAAATACTATTTGACACCTATCAGAAAATACTTTATTGATTTTAAAATGAAGGGGGTAATCGCTATGAAATTACCAACGTGGGCTGAGTCTTATTTGCATAAAATACATCTGAAACAAGAAAAGCCTTCCTACCAATTTCTCCAAAAAATTTGTCGTAACCACCTATCAACAATACCTTTTGAAAATATTAGTAAGCTGATTTACTATCGAGAATATAGCCAAAACAACTTCTACATTCCCCCGCTAGATATTGTTACTCTGCACCTCTATACCATGCAATTTGGTGGAACATGCTACGTGCTTAATTCAACGTTGCAGCAGCTTTTATTAGAGCTTGGATTCTCAGCAAAATTACTTCCTGTTGGCAAAACACATATTGCTATTCTGGTTGATCATCCTGAGGAACCAGGCATACCTTTATATGTAGATTGTGCTTCTGCTGCTCCTTTTTTTACACCCGTTGATTTCACACGCAACCCGGACAATTGCAGTGAATACGCTGATATTGCCGTTCGTTTAGTTGCAGATACAAAAAATCCCGGACGCTATATCTACAACCGGTACGTTAAAAATCAATTAATCGAGCAGGACTGGACGTTTGACCCAACTGTCACAAAAAACCTGATCTACTTTAATAATACGGTGGCAAAATCATTTGATCTAGATAGAAAATTTATGTCTCTATTATTCATTCAATTATTCCAGCTAGATCAACATCGGAAGTTAACGATTCACAATAATGAATTTAGTATTGTAGATGAAAGTGGGAATGAACAGCTTATACCTCTGTCTAATACGGAAGAGATAGAAGAGGTCTTACAAGAGGAATTCATGCTCCCCAGATTACCTGTAAGAGAAGCTGTCGAGGTTCTTGCTGAATTAGGAATTAACATCTTTGAAAAAAGATAGAAAGGCAACAAAATAATCTGGTTTAAACATAATTCACCATGTCGTCATTGTCAAATGGAGGAAAAATTAGTAGGATCATTTTCCACACATGTGCTTGCAGAAAAACATTTGAATATCTGTGACCAGAGGAGGATTTTATGGCTAAACCACAATTTATTGATTTAAGCGTTACCCTAAGTCCTACCATAAAAGAGCCCTTACCGGCAAAAATTGATTATTCCTCCCATGAGGAAGGTGCCATTCAGGCAGCGCATATTTTAGGTCTTACCCCTGGAGACTTTCCAGAGAAAAAAGCTTGGGCAACGGAGACAGTGACCGCAAATACTCATTCAGGAACACATGTTGACGCCCCTTGGCATTACTGGCCGACTTCAGAAGGTAAACCTTCCAAAACCATTGATGAGTTACCACTAGAATGGTTTTTTGCAGACGGTGTTGTATTTGATTTTAGTGACAAGGAATCCGGTTATGAAATTACGACAAGTGACCTGATTCAAAAGCTAAAGGAAATGGATTATCAGCTAAAACCATATGATATTGTGTTAATTCGTTCCGATGCTGATAA
Organism: Brevibacillus sp. SKDU10; assembly: GCF_001645205.1. NCBI lineage: Bacteria > Bacillati > Bacillota > Bacilli > Caryophanales > Paenibacillaceae > Brevibacillus > Brevibacillus sp. SKDU10. Next base: position 80,650 of record NZ_LSSO01000186.1, read on the forward strand.
AAAAATTATGGATGACAACTATGCTTACATTCATGTTGGCGTATCTGCAGAAGCAACTTGCTGGCTTATCGAGCAAGGAATCAAGGTCATGGGTACTGACGGCTGGGGCTGGGACATCCCCCTTACTATTCAAGCAGCGAATTACAAGCAAAAGCCACGGGAAGGACTTCTCTGGGCAGCTCATTACGTTGGAAGAGATAAAGAATATTGCCAAATCGAAAAGCTGGCTAACCTAGATAAAATCCCGACACCTTATGGCTTCAAAATCAGTTGTTTTCCCATTAAAATCAACAAAGCAAGTGGAGCTTGGACAAGGCCTGTAGCGATTATTGAAACCCCGTAGATACGACAAAAGCCCAAAGGATATGAAGGTAGCCATTCCATAAAATTTGACTACTCAATCACAAATAGCCTTAGTCCTATTTGCTGGACTGAGGTTTATTTATTGCCCATGAAAAATCCCCTTTACCGCTTACCGTTATGCTACTCACACAGGTAATGTAAAGGGGATTCTTTTTTACTTTATCGAGATGCTCTTCTTAGTAAACATTCACTGTAATGTTTACGTTCTTGTTACCGAATTTCACCTTAACAATTGCTTTACCGGCCTTGCGCGGAATAATTTTTCCGTTTTTAACTGTCACGATATCCGTATTATTGCTTGTCCATGTTGCTTTAGAGGTAACATCCTCGTTTGATCCTGCTTTGTAGATAGCAGTAGCTTTTATCTCAAAATCATCATCGTCTTTGAACAGGTGTAGCTGCTGTGTCGTAACCACTAATTTATTCATTTGGTCGACTTGTACGCTTACAGTTGCCTTTTTGTTACCAAAGCTTGCTGTTACAGTAGCTGAACCCGCTTCTTTTGGTTTAATTAATCCTTTATCAACAGTAACTGCATTACCTTTTACCTGCCAAGTTACTTTATCTGTAACATTTTCCTTGGAGGAATCCGTATAAACAGCTGTCACAGAAACTTTTTTCGAATCATTTCGAAGCAAATCCACTTTTTTCGAGCTTACTTCCAATGTTTTTAGCTTTTTAGATACCGTTACAGACGTGGTAATTGATTTGCCCATATAGCTGGCTGTAATTACCGCTGTTCCCGCTCCTACAGCTTTTACTCTACCGTTAGTAACCGTTGCTACCGAGCTGTTTGACGTACTCCATGCTGCCTTGGAAGTGACAGAAGCAGTTTTTTTGTCTGTATATTGCGCACTTAAAGTAAGTGATTTAGTGTTCCCGGCTTCAAGCGCCAAAGTATTGGCTGAAATCTTCAAAGAAGACAGAACCTTCTCGGCAGGCTTGGTTGCAGACTTAGTAGCGGCTTCCAAAACGGAAGTAGTCGGCATGCCAAAAGCCATACAAATAGCTAAACCCAATCCAAATATCTTATAAAACCTATTCTTTCTCATTCGTTCACCCATCCTCTAATTATCTTTAACGTAAATGAAATTGATATCTCTTATAATTATATCGGCAAAGAAGGGGAACTTGTAAAGACCAAAAACCAATTTTTTGAAATATTAACCATGAATAAAAGCTTTACGCACACGATCCCAAAAGGTTAGACGCTTGTATCGAGCAAATTTGACCTTTTGAGGACCGACACGACAGGTGATTGAATCAACATTTTTCCAAACGCCCTGCTCTCGATCCATGCCAAGCATGATTTCAGGATTCATAATAATCAGCTCTACCTGATGGTGCTTAGGTAAAACTAGTGCGCTGTTTATCGTCCGATAGGATTGATTATTGATGGAAGCAATTTCTGCTAGCTGGATTGCCTCTAGGGAAGGATGTAGCAAGGCACCATCCACCGCTTTATTATAAGCAGTGCTACCTGAAGGCGATGAAATAATAAGACCGTCTCCGCGAAAATGTTCAAATTCTTCCCCATTAATAAAAACGGAGACTACCAAGGAAGAAAGGCTGGCATTGCGAATGACTAGCTCATTTAGTGCCCACTTCTCCAATAGTTGTCCATCCTTGGTGCGAATTTGGCAGGAAACAGTTGGATATTCGGCTATTAAAGGATCTACCTGTTCCAAGGCCTCAGCAAATTCATCCAATTGATCAGGATGCCAGTCCGCATAAAATCCCAAATGGCCCGTATGAATCCCAATATAATGCGGCTCAAATCCATATTGATGAACAGCTTCCAGCATGGTTCCGTCACCTCCAATAGACAAAACCATATCCGGTTTTTCTTGACTATTGGCATCTAAAAAACGATAGGAACGCGAAGTGGAAGCAGCCAGCTTTTCACGCAATCTTATATCCACCTGGCGTGTATGATCATCATTACGTAAAACCGTTGCGATTTTCATTTCGTTAAAATCCTTTCTCTTTTGCGATAACCTTGATTTCATATTCATCATACTATTGCAAGTAGCTATCAGCAAATGAGTTAGCAACTATTTTACAAAAGGTCGAGGATTTCTCTTTTCCTCATTCTCCCGCAAATATCGTCTGCTCTAATCTGTTCAACAGTTCTTCAGCCTGTATAATGTATGTCGATTCAATATCCGCATCTTTATGAATGGGCTCTTGAAACTGATTAAACATGGAGGAAACGACCGAAGCGGCTGCATAATCAATATCATCATCAGAGCCGGTTTGATAGATATGCTTCAGGACAAATGGTTGTTCAAAGCGTAAAACAGCTTCAGGTTGATCCAGCTCGCCGCTCACTACCTGTACAGGTAAACGTAAGAAAACCATGCCTTTATCATCGAGCTTGCGGTCCAAAAAGCCACTTCTATACTCCCAATTGGACAAAGTAAAGCCTTCTTTCCCCAACGTCTCCATAAGATCACCGTATGTCGCTTGTTTCCCTTCAATTTGACTTGCTATTTGTTTCATCGAAGCTACCCCTTTTCTTTCTTCTTATCCGTATAGCCTTCTCCAAATCGATTTGATTTAGTTAACATCCATCATTTACCACCAGTAGCTTTTAAAGGAATCCAATGCCCTGTGTCGAAAGGGAAATACAAGAAGAAATCTATCATTTTACAACATGTACCTACTTGGAAAGGAATTTTATTTTTGTGAAACGAATCTTGCTAACACTATCGCTACTTTCAATTACGCTCGGAGGAAGCCAGCTAGAAGCAGCCACTGGCTCAAATGTATCGGCAACTCCAAAGGTAACGGCTACACAAAAGGTAACGGCTACACAAAAGGTAGTTAGCTATTATGCCGAAAATTATCCAGGTGATCTAGCCGCCTATACCTCCCTGCATCATTACCAGGATAGAATCTCTGACGTCGCCTTCTTTAACTATAATGCTACCAAGGAAGGCTATTTGGTAGGAGCCCTGCCTAAAACAGCGTTACAGTTAACGAAAGACACAAAAAAGGGTAGCTTTTTAGTCATTACGAATCATGGGAAAAAATTATTTGATAAGGAAATCGTCCATTCGATCCTGACCAACAAGGACTATAAAGCGCGTTTTATCCAGCAAGTCCTTACCACCGTACAGCAAAATCAATTGTCAGGTGCTAATCTTGATTTTGAAAATGTTCCGGCCGAAGATCGTCAGGCCTATTCCTCGTTCGTTGGAAGCTTAGCAGACCAGCTTCATGCGATTAAAAAGCAATTAATCGTCTCTGTGCCTGCCAAAACAAACGATGACCCTGCTATCTTCTGGGTATATGGCTTTGATTTAAAGGCACTGGGTGCCAAGGCCGACTATCTTCAACTAATGACGTATGATGAGCATGGAACTTGGTCAGAGGAAGGTCCAGTTGCCTCCTACAATTGGGTGGAGGATGTTGTACGCTATAGTGTTTCTCAAGTACCAGCCTATAAGCTATTAATGGGTATTCCAAGCTATGGCTACGAGTGGAGCACCGAGAAAAAAAGGGCTGTCAGCTTTCGCAATATACCTGCCATCATAAAGGAAAATCAAGCCGTTCCAGCATGGCATGATACATATAAATCGCCCTATCTGCACTATATGAAAAATGGTGTTTGGCATACCCTCTGGTATGAGAATGAATATAGTATCGCCGCTAAACGTAGCTTGGCTATAAAGTACAAGCTGGCTGGCTTTGCAATTTGGCGCCTCGGATATGAGAATGACACTTTTTGGACGGCGCTTCTTCCTAAGAAGTCATAAATGAAAACTGGTTTTTACACTCCAAAAGCCGTCAGCATTTCAAGTTGACTGACGGCTTTTTAGCTATTCTATACGAATGCCAAGCTGACTTTCGAAACTTCCTTACCAGGTACATGCTTCATCTTATCCAATTTCCAGGTCCCTAGCTCCTTAAGCAGGAAATAGACGATCTGCCGCCCATCTGGTCGCTTATACAAGATGTAGCCGTCCCGTTTACCAAGAAAGGTCATAGGCAATAGATAAACTTGCTTTTGAATCGCTTCTTTTTGGGAAAGCAATTCCTGATTCAGCAAGAGTAAGGCATTATCAGGCTCATCGCGATATTGGTGAGCAATTTGGTAATATCCGATTTGCTGATAGCCAGCTAGTTTCATTTGAAAGTACTCCTCAAACTCCTTTTGTACCTGTTGCTCCTCCGCCTTGCGCTTTTCCTCCCACTCGTCGCCTTGATGAGAATATCCAGTCAATTGTACCCCGTTTGGGTGTACCGCTAGCTTAATCGTTTCAATCGCAAAAGGCGGTGAATGATTTCCCTCATAGGTTTTCACCTGAAAAACAGCTTCGTAGGAATGAGGCTGATTGGTTAGACGAGAGACACCTATTACCTTGGCTGAGGATAGATCATAGGCTCGTGGATAACCATAGTAGTGAGTGATTGCTTTCATTACATGGGGATTCATCGTCAAAATAAGAGCTCCTTGTATCGGTTCGGAAGGTACAGGAGATGGTAGTTGAGCCCATGCGATATCTGAAGAGGTAGATACAGGAAACAGAAGCACAGTAAAAGCAACTATCGCCATATGCTGCCATCTATTTTTCCATTGCTTCATCTGCGATCATCTCCTTTTTTTGTTAACCTTCCTCAAACTCCCATTCTTTATGAAAAGGGTGAGCGCCTTCTCCTCATTTTTCCTCGTACGAAACAAGACTGAACCTATTAGGCAAGAAAGGATTCATATGCTCTGTTTCATTTGAACTGACATATTCAGCGATCAGCTTCGCCGTAATCGGTGCTAACAGGATTCCATTCCGGTAATGTCCGCAGGCTAGCGTTAGCCCACTCCAGTTTGGCACTGGCCCTAAAATAGGATGTCCATCAGCCGTGGCAGGCCGTAATCCTGCCCAAGCCTGTAAAAATGGAGCTTCCGAAATCGCTGGTACAATTGACATTGCCCCCGTTAATACTTTCGATACACCATAAACAGTGGAAGAGCGGTCAAAGCCGGCTAAATCTTCTGTAGCTCCAACAATAATTCGTCTATCCTGCTTAGGCACTAGATAGCCATTTTTTCCAAAGACTACATGGGAAAGAGGCAAATGATTCGAATCAACCGCCGCGATTTGTCCTCTTACTGGATAGACAGGTACATCCACTCCCACCTGACGTAAGATATCAGCAGTCCACGCCCCGGCTGCTACAATCACGTGATTAGCTTCCAGCTCCCCTTTATCTGTTACAACGCCAGTCATTTTCCTTCCAGCATGCTTTAATCTGATTACAGCAGTATTTTGGAATAAACGAACATTTCGGTTTTTGGCTTGTATCACTAGGGCTTCTAATAACAAACGGTTATTAATGTCAGCCTCGTGTGGAGAATAGATGGCTTGGCGTACCATTTTTGATAAATGCGGCTCGTGTTTTTGCACTTCTTTCCCAGACAACAATCGGATATCATAACCTTCAGACTTTTGCCACTGGTAGCGCTCCTGCAACCATTCCTCCTCCATATCGCTCATGGCTACTGTCAAAATGCCTGCTGTAGATAGCTGGCAATCAATGCCGGTAGCCTCCTTCAGTTCAAGCACCCAATTCTTGTATAGCTGCAATGAACGTATTCCCATGTCAAGAAGCGGCCCCGGCTTCGTAAATTCCTTTAAAGGAGCAAGCATTCCCGCCGCTGCAACGGATGCCTCCCCTCCAAACACTCCCTTTTCGATGAGAGTAACAGTCATGCCTACTTGAGCAAGTTCCGTGGCAATCGACAAACCAATAATTCCTCCGCCAATCACAATGATGTCTGAACAGCTTTTCATTGTTCTTCACCCTTTCTCGTATCTACTGAGTGGGGAATCGATTGGCTCTCTACACAAAGAAATGAAAAAACCCACTTCTCCGCGCAGGAAAAGTGGGAAAATCACCAACACCAAATCTAACCACTTCCCTTCGCCAGCATGACCTGGATCAGGTAAAAAGGGTCAACAGACACGCTCTGTCCTCTCAGCCCTGCAAGTTAGGACTCCCCCAGTAGATCAATGTGAAATTATTAATCTTCGTCCTTGTAATCATAGCTTTCAGGAATTGGCTCGAATTTTTCCGCCTCTTCGAAAGCCTTCAGTCTCTCTAGCTCCTCCATATGATGAGTAAACTGCTCCTTATTAATAAAGTAGTCCTCGCCATTATGGACGGCACGGATACGTCTCTCCGCTATCTTTTCTCGTATAAACCATTCAGGCATATCCAGATAAGCAGCTGTTTCCTTTACAGTTAAATACATGGTTTACTGTCCTTTTAAGCGGGCCTCCAGCTCAGCCTTCTGCTTTTCAAAACCTGGCTTACCAAGAAGTGCGAACATGTTCGCTTTATAAGCCTCTACGCCAGGCTGATCAAATGGATTCACACCTAGCAGATAACCGCTGATGCCGCATGCTTTTTCAAAGAAATAAAGAAGCTCACCAATATGATACGCTGATAGCTCAGGCAATTCAACTACAAGGTTAGGAACGCCGCCGTCCATGTGCGCTAAAATCGTGCCTTCCATTGCTTTTTTGTTAACAAAATCCATGCCTTTTCCACTAAGGAAGTTCAAGCCATCTAAATTAGCGGCATCCTGCATGATTTCAACGTCAGTAGCTGGTTGAGCAACGGAAAGCACCGTTTCAAACAAATTACGCGAGCCGTCTTGGATAAATTGCCCCATAGAATGCAGATCAGCAGAGAAATCAGCAGCAGCCGGGAAGATTCCGCGACCATCCTTCCCTTCAGACTCTCCAAACAACTGCTTCCACCATTCATTGAAATAATGGAATTGAGGTTCATAGCTTACTAGCATCTCAATCTGCTTCCCTTTGCGCAATAAGCAATTGCGGATAGCAGCATATTGATAGCATTCATTTTCTCCAAGAGCTGGATTCATATAGCGCTGACGAGCCGCCTGCGCTCCACTCATCAATGCATCGATATCTGCACCTGATACAGCGATAGGCAACAATCCTACTGCTGTTAATACAGAGAAGCGTCCACCAACATTATCTGGAATAACGAAGCTCTCATAACCTTCTTCGTTCGCTACTTGCTTCAAAGCCCCGCGCGCTTTATCTGTTGTTGCGTAAATGCGTTTACGGGCTTCTTCCTTGCCATACTTTTTCTCCATGAACTCGCGGAAAATACGGAAAGCAATAGCTGGCTCTGTAGTGGTTCCGGATTTAGAAATAACGTTGACCGAAACCTCCTTGCCTTCAATAACCTGCATAAGGTGAGTCAAATAGACAGGGCTAATATTATTACCCACGAAATAAATCTCAGGTGTTTTGCGCTGTTCTTTTGTTAAAGAGTTATAGAATGTATGCCCTAGTACATCAATTACTGCCTTAGCTCCAAGATAGGAGCCTCCGATACCAATAACGAGCAATACATCAGAATCAGCCTTGATTTTTTCTGCCGCCGCTTTAATACGTGCGTATTCTTCTTTATCGTATGTATCCGGTAGGTCTACCCAGCCTAGATAGTCGCTACCAGCACCTGTACCCTCATGTAATTGTTGATGCGCTAGCCCTACAGCCGCTTCTAAATGCTTCATTTCGTGTTCGGAAACGAATGGCAATGCTTTGTCATAACTAAAACGGATCGCTTTTGTCACGATAATACCCCCTGAATCGTAAGTTGCACAACTAATAATAAACTATGTTTATTATTGTACGCGATATCCTCTCTATTCTATCACGCAGAATTTAACGGAATCACGTCAATTTAAAAATCAGTCTCTTCTAAATATTATTACAATATTGTTATTCCTTAAAGTTTTACTAAATTAGCATAAATTTTTGTAACCATTTAGCAGTTGATGCGTAAATCCATTGTAAACAAATTTTTTAAGGAGGCTATTATGAAGAAACGTTGGTGGGGTGTTATCGCAGCTGGAGTACTAGTCGCCGGCGCCTATGGTTATTTGAAATTGACCGCTGTCGACGCAACGGGCCTTCCTGTTTCCGTCACTCCTGTTGTAAAAGGAAGCATTGAAAACAAAGTAATGGCATCAGGAATGGTTAAGGCGAAGCAAGAGGTTACGCTTTTCTCCCCAAATAATGGGACTTTGCTGCAATTTAACGTACAGGAAGGTGACAATGTTACAGCAAATCAAGTCATTGCTCGTATTGATGTAACCGATCTATCAAGCGAAATTGCATCCATTGATGCGCAAATCGCCTCGCAGCATGCTGAACTAAATCGTGTTAAATCAGGCAAAGAACCTGAAACGATTGCCCAACAGGAAGAACGCGTTCGTCAAGAGAAAGAAAAGGTTGACTCTGCTCAGAAGGAATACAACCGTACCAAACAATTGGTAGAGGCTGGTGCTTCTCCTGCCACTGAATTGGACAAGGCTAAGGACTCATTATCCCAAGCGCAATCATCTCTTAAAATGTCCCAGAGCGAATTAGCCCTCAATAAAAAAGGTCCAAAAAGCACTGATATTGCTTCCGTTCAAGCACAGATTAACCAGCTACAGGTAAAAAAAGCGGAGCTAACGAAGCAAAGCTCTCAATCCAGCGTGGTGGCTCCTTTCTCCGGTACCGTTTTAAAGGTGGATGCTAAGAATGGTCAAGCCGTAATGAAGGGGACAGAAATGATTACGATGGGTGACCTGTCAAAATTACAAGTAGTAGCAGATATTAACGAATCAGATGTAAAAGAGATTCAAATCGGACAAAAAGCACTTGTAAGCGGCACTTCTATGGGCAAAGAAAAAGCAGCAGCTACGGTAACCCGTATTTCGCCGCTGGCTACGAAGATTCAAAAAGGGGAAACGACAGGAAAAACAAAAGTAAATGTCACATTGGAGTTGGATCAGGCTGTCTCTGTGCTAAAACCTGGCTTTAATGTCGATGTGGATATTATGATCACCAATAAAAACAATATTCTTGTTGTCCCTTTCCAAGCGGTTGTGAATGATCCAAGCGGTTCCTTTGTCTGGGTCGTAGAAAACGGTCTGGCGAAAAAACGCCCCGTACAAATCGGTACAGAAAGTGACTTGAATGTAGAAATCACAAGCGGTCTGAATGAAGGAGACAGTGTCATTAGCAGCCCTTCCGCTGATTTGATGGAAGGCATGCCTGTAATGGCAATGGAAGCAGGCATACCTGGAGCGGTATAAAAGGAGGGAAACAGATGCTAACCGTTACTGATATTCGCAAGACCTTTATGAACGGTGATTCTGAGCTACCCATCCTAAAAGGAGTTAATTTTACCGTTAATAAAGGGGAATTCGTCGCAATCATGGGGCCCTCTGGTTCTGGTAAATCCACCTTTATGAACATGCTGGGTTGCTTGGATCGCCCCTCTTCCGGTTCTTATGTACTGGACGGAGTAGAGGTCACTACCTTAAACGAAAATCAACAAGCTGATCTTCGAAACCAAAAAATCGGGTTCGTCTTTCAGGCATTTAATCTATTGCCGCGTATTTCTGCGATTCGCAATGTAGAATTGCCCATGCTCTATGCAGGCATCTCGGCAAGCGAACGCAAAAAACGTGCAGAAGAAGCGCTCATTAGCGTAGGTCTAAAAGAGCGTATGGAACACAAGCCGCCTATGATGTCCGGCGGTCAAAAGCAACGTGTAGCCATCGCACGGGCTCTCGTCAATCGACCCGCGATACTGCTAGCGGATGAACCAACGGGAAACCTAGATAGCCGCTCTACC